>DAHXLH010000312.1:0-9156 GCA_027366115.1 Phycisphaerales bacterium | reverse complement strand
ATATTGAGCTGTTGCTCATATTTTAACATGCTTTCCAGGCGCGATCGGCTCACGTAGCGGTCGCATTTGCCGTAGATGGCGTCGCTGACGGACATATCGTAGGCGCTCATGCTTTTGGCGATGGTACCGGCGGCTCCGCCGGCGCGGAAAAACCAGCGCACCACTTCCTGGCCGGCGCCAATTTCGGCAAAGGTGCCGTAGCGGCGTGCGTCAATATTTACTTCCAGCGCCTTGCGCTGGGTGTCAAGATGTTCTCGGTCATTGCCCTGCGGGCCTATTGCGCGTTGCATCGGAAACTCCACGGCACAGCTTCACTTTGCTTGATCGTAGCGGATCATAGCAGTGCGGACAATCCTACAGGTTGTCAGGCACTTTCCTTTAACGGCATAGGCTTGGTGTCAAAGAGACTTATTTCACCGCGCACAACGGCATCGGTAATGATGTATTTTCCCCGCTGCGGCTGATCCGGGAGATGATACATCATATCGAGCATCATCTCTTCCATCACACTGCGCAAGGCCCGCGCTCCGGTGTCGCGCTTCAAGGCTTTTTCCGCGATCAGGTGCAGGGCTTCCGAGGTGAATTCCAGTTCGCAGCCCTCCATCTGGAAGAATTTCTGATACTGCTTGACCAAGGCATTGCGTGGTTCGGTAAGTATTTGAATCATCGCTTCTTCGGTCAGCGGTTTGAGGGAAGCCAGAATGGGCAAGCGTCCGACAAATTCGGGAATCATGCCGTATTCAATGAGATCATCAGGCGTGACATCTGCCAGGAAGCGTGCCCGGCTGGCATTTTTCAAGTGTGCCGCTTCGACTTCGGAGCCAAAGCCGATAAGTTGCTTACCAAGGCGTTGGGCGATAATTTGCT
This sequence comes from Phycisphaerales bacterium, assembly GCA_027366115.1. Classification (GTDB taxonomy): domain Bacteria; phylum Planctomycetota; class Phycisphaerae; order WQYP01; family WQYP01; genus JAMDCX01. The sequence goes on along the minus strand of DAHXLH010000312.1, from coordinate 8,289 downwards.
CGAGTCCCACAAACGTGCCGCCGCAGATGAAAAGTATGTGCGAGGTATCCATCTGAATATATTGCTGCTCGGGGTGCTTGCGGCCGCCCTGGGGAGGCACGTTGGCCATGGTGCCTTCCAGCATTTTCAACAGCGCTTGCTGTACGCCTTCACCGGAGACATCGCGGGTGATGGAAACGTTCATGCTGGTCTTGCCGATTTTGTCAATTTCATCGATATAGATAATTCCACGCTTGGCGGTTTCCAAGTCAAAATCCGCGGCTTGCAGCAGTTTCAACAGCAGATTTTCAACGTCCTCGCCCACATAACCCGCTTCGGTAAGCGTGGTGGCGTCGCCAATGGCAAAGGGGACATTCAGACAACGCGCCAGCGTGCGGGCCAGAAGCGTTTTGCCCGATCCGGTAGGACCAATGAGCAACACATTGGATTTATCCAGCTCAACATCATCGGACGTGCGGCCATCGGTGTGGGAGAGCCGCTTATAATGATTATGCACGGCAACGGATAACGCCCGTTTGGCAGATTCCTGCCCGATAACATACTGATCCATAAATTCTTTGAGTTGGCGGGGGGGCGGAATTTCCCCAACTGTGGGCTTAGCGCCGGTGACTTTCCGTTTCTCCTGCTTGAAAATATTTTGGCACAGTTCCGAACAACTGGCGCAGATGTAGATGTCGTTGGGGCCTTCCACCATGGGGCCGACTTCGCGGCTGGATTTTCCACAAAACGAACAATTGGTCACTTTGCGGCCGCGAAATCCACCAGAGCCGCCGGAGGCACCGGGTCCATTGCCGACTCCGCCGCCATTACCTGATCCACCATTTCCGCTTTGATTTGCCATGTCACGCAATTCCAGTTGTCGCCGGCTTGAGGCCTAATTAATCAATATTGCCTCCCATTCAGCAAGCCAGCGACCTGAATGGGTACATTCACCAACCTGCGTATTCTATCAGACTATTCCGACGTAACCAAACTGCGTTATTTCATAATTCGCGGGCGGTGACGAATCGGGCCATGTCGATGAGAATTTGTCGGAATTCTGATTCCGGCAATTCGCTGATGGCAGCGATGGCCTGATCCACGAGTTGCTGGGCACGGTTGCGGGCGTAACGCATGGAGGGGCTGGGGATCAGCAGTTGTCGGGCGTTATCAATACGGTCTGAGGCGTCCGATTCCAGCAGGCTGATCAGCAGTTGCTGATGCGTGGGGGCGGCGGTGGCAAGAAAATGAATCATCGGCAAGGTTAGTTTGCCTTTTTCAATATCGCTTCCCAGGGTTTTCCCCACCGTTTTCTGGTGGCCCGCAATATCCAAAATATCATCGACAATTTGGAACGCCATGCCAACATCCCGGCCGTAGTTACCTAGTGCCTCTACTGTCGCGGCATCGGCATTCGATGCCCAGGCTCCCAGGCGGCAGGACGTTTCAATCAGGCTGGCGGTTTTGCGGTAAATAATGTCAAAGTAGGTTTGTTCGGTTAATTCCCAATTGCCCCGATTGAAATTCTGCGTAAGTTCACCTTCGCAGACGATATTGGTGGTGCGGCCAATGGCGCGTGAGGCAATCTGGCTTTCCAGGGAACTGCAAAGATGGTAGGCATGGCTGATTAACAAATCCCCCAGCAGTACCGCCGCCTCATTGCCGTGCAAGTGATTAATGGTGGCTCCGCGCCGGCGGATTTCCGCGTTGTCCAATACATCATCATGCACCAGCGTGGCAACATGAACCATTTCCACTACGGTGGCGATGGTGATATGCGTTTGCCCCAGCGGCTTATCAACGCCACGTGCTGCCAAGCCTGAAAGAAAAACCAGTACGGGGCGTAACATTTTGCCGCGAAATCGTTCAACATGATTGGACAGAGTCTGTACGTGATCCAGATCGCTGGCCAATTCACTGCCAAATAGATCATTGACTTGCGCCAGGTAAGGCTCAAGTACCTGCAATGTCATTGGCCCAGTCATAGTGACCATAAAAGCTCTCCACGAACGGGGTGCCGCAATCCCACGGCCCGGGAACCGTTCAATTGTTATTGAAACTATAGAAAGATTTGACACGAAAGTCCAGTGACGCCAAGGACGGGCCACATTGTGTTTAAGTTGGCGATATATTAACAATCGCTTGAAAAAAGCTCAACGGTAGCTTTTGGGCAACAAGAAGCTTGTGGGCAGGTGAGCAATTGATCCTCTTCGCTGCCTCTGCAACGAAGGGTGCGGACGGGTAGATAATCCTTAAGCAGAAATTCGCGATACCCAGCGGTTTGTTCATTGTTTATTGAGCGCCGCGTTGTGTTCAGGCGGTGTTGCACGGTGAGGCATGGAACGGTAATATTTTAGTTATACCTCTAAAGCTGCAGCGGAGCGGTGACGTTCTCGCGGGAGATTGACGCTGGCGGGAATCGGAATTTCCTGCCACTTCGCGTTGAGGTGGCTTTATTATGATGCTTTGAGGGCGGACAGGGGTTTTTATGTTCGTACCTCCTTCAGGCTCGGATCGCGCGGCCTGGCTTAAAGGTCCGCAGTTTACCTGTTCTGTTCAGCCCCCAAAATCAGCACACCCTTGGTGCCTGATTCTTTTGGGGCCGCCGGGCGTGGGAAAAGGCACACAGTCGGAACTGCTTGCGCGGCATCTGCATGCGTGTCACCTATCCACGGGGGATGTATTTCGCGCTGCGAAGCATCTGGATCAGTGCCAAGCCACTCCGGCGATGGTTGCGGCGCTTGAAGCCATGCGAAATGGGAAGCTTGTTTCCGACGACCTGGTGTTGGCCATGGTGGCCGAGCGTTCAGGTTGTTTGCAATGTCAGGGCGGCTTTATTTTAGATGGTTTTCCCCGCACCGTGAAGCAGGCGGTGGATTTTGAAACGTTGCTGACCGGGTTGCGGGTTACACTCGATGCGGTGATTAGTTATGAACTATCTTTGGAGGCCACGGTTCAGCGGTCGGCCGGGCGGCTTACCTGCCCGCGCTGCCACGCCGTATATCATCGTGCCAGCAAACCCCCCAAACAACAGGGAATCTGTGATGTGTGTGGTGGCGAACTCAAACAAAGAGAAGATGATCGACCGGAAGCTGTGCGCACGCGCCTGCAGGAATACAGCAAGCTGACCGAACCATTGATCGCATATTACCAGCAGCGGGGCTTGCTGGTTCCAGTATCGGCCGACGGCACGCCCGATGAGATTTTCCAAAAGACGGTCGAATTGCTCCAAGGCCGCCGGAATGCGGCACGGCCAACTCGGACAGCCATAGCGGCGGCGAAGCCCAATTACACATAATTCCCGCAGTGTGAGCTTCAAAGCGTCGGACGCTGGAGCGCGTGCATGTAACGGATGCGCTCACATGCTTCCGGATCAGGCGTTTGCTCGAAGCGTGAGCGGCTTCGCAAATCTTCAATAGAATCGCATCGATGTTCTTCCATGCGGTTACGGAAGTCAGCCAGCATTTCCTTGGCAGCGACTGGACCTCGATACATCATCGCAGAAACCACCTGGCAGACATGGGCACCGGCTTTGACCGCCTTAAACATATCTTCTCCACTGTTGACACCGCCGGAAATAGCTAACGAAGTCTTCAGATGCATTGCCAGAACGGCCAGCCAATAAAGTCGCAGTTGCAGATGAGGGTTGTCGCCGTGTGGTTCCGAAGTTTTGGACGCATGAGGAGCGGTATCGCCTGCGGGTTCATAAAACCGGTTGAACAGGATCAGGCCGGAGGCACCGGCGTTTTGTGCGGCTGCGGCAAAGTGGGGCAAGGAAGATAAGAACGGGGAGAGTTTAACCGCTACGGGGATGCGCACCGATGCCGTCACCATGCGGATGATATCCAGCATTTGACGTTCCACGTCCATACCGCTGACCGCTGGATCGCTGGGAAAGGCGTAAAGATTCAATTCCAGCGCATCGGCACCGGCTTGTTCAATATGCTCGGCATAGTGGATCCACCCGCCGGGCCGGGAACCATTAAGCGAACCGATTACCGGAACTCCCACAGCGCGTTTGATGCGTTGAATCCGGGAAAGATATTCCTCCGGGCTGGTAGTCAACGCGCCTGGATCCATAAATCCCAGTTGCGGCCCCTGATTGTCGGCATACATTTCGCGCAGATAAAGACTTGAAAACTGATCTGCGTCCAATTGCTCCTGAAACAGGGAGTGCATCACGACCGCTGCAGCGCCAGCGTCAACGAGTTCCCGCGCCCGCTCCGCGTCATCTCCCAGGGGCGATGCGCCGACCACTAGCGGACTAGCCAACTTGATGCCCAGGTAGGTCGTTGAAAGTTTCATGATTATTCTCCTTGATCCCCGGTCAGTTCAATAGTGTGGGTTCCACGAGCTCACTTACAAAAAAATAACCTGCTTGGACTCACTTATCAAATTGATAAATGTTCCAACGCCGACATAATCGAGACTCGGGTATTCCATCATTTCCTGTTCCTTAAAGCCCATGACGTTCATGGACATCTCACAGATGTGGATGCGCACGCCCAATTCACCGGCTTCCTTGATGAGTTCCTCAAGGGATTTAACGCCGCGCTGCTTCATGACGCCGCGGATCATCTTGGGGCCGATGCCGGCCATTTGCATTTTGGAAAGAGGTAAGGCCCGCGAACCACGGGGCATCATGATGCCGAACATCCGGTCAAGCAGGCTCTTTTTTGCGGACTTGTGGGGATCCCGCAATGCCGCAATCGCCCAGAACGTAAAAAACATATCCACTTGAATGTCATACGCGACCGCTCCCAGCGCAATGATGAAAGCGGCAATCGTCGAATCCAGGTCGCCCTGCATGACTCCGATGGCAAGCCGGTCGTTACCGGCGGATTTTTCGATCGCAGTTACGCGTTGCGTTAAATCAGCGATCTTTTTGTCAATATCCGAGAGTTCAAGAATTGCCATGACAAACTCCTTTATATTACCATTATCCTATGATCAGCCGCGTATGTTGGCGGCGTAAAACATTTCGTGCTTAGGCAGCCACTTTTTCAGAGGCTGGTTCGTCCACCGCCCGGGTCGCACGCGCCGCCGCCTGCTGGACTCCGTATAAATATATTGAAAGCGGCCGATACATAATGTGCGACCATTTGCTGAACGGCACTTCAACGACCAGCATCGGAACCGCAATGGACAAGTGGATGACATAGATCAGATAGGTGGCCATGGGCAAACCGCCCACGCGGAAAATGTTTACCATGATGCCGGTTAAAGCGGTAAGAAAAAGCATGACAAGAAATATCCAATCGCTGGCCTCGCTGAACAGGTGAATCGGCTCCTTGCGCCGCCAGCGGGAAATCATGAAATCCACGGTCGGATAAAGCAGGGCGATCGCGGCATAATATCCCCAGAGCCGTTGCGGATAATAGAAGGGATAAACCGTGTCGGTTTGAAACCAGCGCAACAGGATTAATACCAGTGTCAACATGCTTAAATAACCCGATACCAGCAGCAAGTGCTTCATCCAGCGGATTCCACTGTGGTGGGAACCACACTTTTTCCATCTTTTCTGGGTAAACATGTGGATAAAGAAAACCGGAATCTGCTGGATAAAAATCAGCGGTGAAATGCGAAACATCTTCTTGCGGCCCAGCGTCCACCAGGTCATGCGTGCGGCACCGGCGAGCAGAAAAAAGGACAGCACCGCCGCCATGATCCAATCGCCCATTTCCACCGCGTGAACCGGTGCGAACGTATTAAGTTCCACCTTGTTGAACACCATGGGGCCATGGAACGCCACAAATAGACCGGTAACGAACAACCCCACGAGGATAATGGCCAGGATTTCCGCCACTGCGGATTTATAGAATAATTTCGCCAAGCCGGTAAAGTCATACCGTGCGGTGAGATAACGGCGCGACGCCATCATGGTTTCCGCCGGATTGGCCTGTCGCGGACAATTGGTGGTGCAGTCACCGCAGTAATAGCAGAGCCAGGGGTCCAGCGTCTCTTCCAGCTTACTTTGCTGTCCGGTCTGAATCAGACGGATTACGCGGCGGGGGAAACCACCGCCAGAATCTTCGGACATGGGGCAGATGGTGGTGCAGGTCCCGCAGTTCATGCACATATCGATATCTTTTCCGCCAAATCCGGTGATATCCAGATGCAGATCAGGATTAAATTTTCCAGCCATGGTACAACCTCATCATTCTCTTGCCGTTCTCCAGGCCATTGACGGATTAAGCTTTTTTGGGGCTTGCCGGCTCCGGCTCCGTCAGGCCATAGCGGATATATCCATCCGCTTCACCGAGTTCCCGCACTTCGCCATATTTGCGCATTCCGGCGATATGCCTTAATACATCGTTGGCGGGCAGTTTCAGGTTTTGCGCCAGAGATGGCACCGTATCGGGCTGATTTTGCAGCGATTTTCGGATGGCTTTGCGGGCTGTGAGAAAATCCTTGTGTCGCTTTAACTTCGTCTCGTCGGTGCCGCCTATCCGGGTTCGAAAATCGGCCAGAGCCTTTTTCTGTTCAGGCGTAATCGCTTTCTTTGCCATATAAGACCGTCCTTCTTAAACCATCGCGGGGGCTATATCCCGCACAAGGCCATCGACCATTGCGTCGTATTGATCAATGCGCCATCCGCTGACATTGATGGCCTGAGTCGGGCAGACCGCGACACACGCCCCGCAGCCCACACATAGTCCGGGATTGACACGGGCTTTTCGGACCGTGCGGCCATTTTCCTGAGTTTCCACCATCGCCAAAGCGCCGTCATATTCACATTGCGTAAGACAGACTCCGGAACCTTCGCATAAATGTGCATCAACCTGGGCGACATAGGGATTCAGTTCAACTTCTTCCGTGGTAAACATCGCCCGGGCTTTCACTGCGGCCGCACCGGCGGCGGCCAAAGTTTCCTGAATATTCATGGGCGCTTGCGATGTGCCAGCCAACAGGACCCCGTTGACGGAAATCTCAACCGGGCGCAGCTTGGGGTGAATTTCCTGCAGGAATCCGTCTTCACCGCGTGGAAGCTTCAGTTGATCGACCAACGTTTCACATGGGCCTGGCGTCATTCCCACCGCCAGCACCACCATATCCACCTCCAACTCCAGTTCTTCGCCCCATGATAGATAATCCTTAACGTTGATCCGTAAGGGTGAAGTTGGGCCATTGGCATTGGTTACGGTGGGGGGTTCGTCCCCGTGGTAACGAAAAAATACCACGCCGGCGCGGGAAGCATTGGTGTAGTATTCCTCATGGCCCCGGCCATAGGTGCGAATATCCTGATGTAAGTCGTACACGCGCGTATCGGGAAATTTGGCACGCACCTGCAGGGCCTGATTTAATACCGTGGTGCAGCAGACGCGTGAACAATAGGTATTGAGTCGGCCATCGGGCCCGGGGGTATGCACGCCATCGACCTGCCGGCTGCCAACACAGTGAACAAAAGCAATGCTGCGGATAGACCGCCCGGTAAACTGGAGTACTTTGCCGTCGCCGCTTTGCTGTGCCAGCAGCGCGTTAAAGTCCACCGTGGTAACCACCGCCGGGTGCTTTTTGTAATTGAATTCACCATCCGCGGGCACATAAGGTTTGAATCCGGTAGCCATGACAATAACACCGACCGTGGTATGAATATCGGTCGTCTTTCCGGCTGGGCCGAAACTGCCATGAATACCAACTTCAAAGTTGCCAATGAATCCGCTTACTTTGGTCACTTCGCTGTTCAGCAGCAACTCAATTTTCGGATTGCCCAGCACCTGGCTTTCCATTTTGTCGGCTAACTGTGTTGCCGCTTGTCCGCTGGGAAACAGACGGTTAAGGGTGTGTAATTTGCCACCCAGACGATCCGACCGCTCCACAAGCACCACGGAAATTCCACACGCGGCCAAATCCGCAGCCGCTTTCATACCCGCAGGGCCGCCGCCCACCACCAGCGCCCTGCGATGATTGGGCAGCCGGATCTTTTCCAATGGTGTCGCGCGGCTGACCTTTCCGACCGCCGCACTTATAAGCTGAATGGCCTTGGCGGTGGCCCCGCGCGGGTCATGCTTGTGCGCCCATGAACATTGCTCCCGAATGTTGACATGTTCGTACAAATACGGATTCATCTTGCTGCGCACCACCGCGCCCCGGAATGTCAATTCATGTAGAAATGGCGAGCAGGATGCCACCACCACCCGATCCAGCTTTTCCTGTTTGATATCATCACTGATGGTCTGTTGCCCGGGATCCGAGCACATAAACGTGTGAACTTTGGAGACCGCAACACCGGGAATCAGCCGACAGATCTCGGCGACATGCTCCGTATCGACAACATCCGAGATATTGCCGCCGCAGCGGCAGATATAA
>DAHXLH010000068.1:0-10247 GCA_027366115.1 Phycisphaerales bacterium | reverse complement strand
CTGTCGGAGCCTGGGAGACAAGTGGCGGCGTGTGGCCGCGTTGCGGGCTCAGCTTTTATGATGTCGCTTTGCGATCCGCTTTGGGCGGGTTAGAATCCGTGCTTTGAAAGAATTGGCCTTTTAGGCGGGCGTCATGGTCGCGACGGTTGAAACAATTTCGGAACCAGAGCTGCACAGCAAGCGCTGTGGTGCTTCCATTTCCTCTGCTCCCTCAGTGGTGAAAAAAAGCAGTTCAATGAATTCTGGACGCGGAATCTGGAGCACGTTGATTCACAGGGAGGTAGCGGAGGTAAACGGAGGACCAACGATACTCACGGATCAAAGATTCGGAAGTTCCGATGATTTGTTCATTGCTCGTTGGGCGCAGCGTACGCCTCTCTTACGCCCGCAACCGGAATTACAACTCGGATCTCGGCCGATGGATTTGGTCTTTGATTATTTTCAGTAATTGCCAGTAATTTTCCATTGTGGAGCGATGGCGGTAAAATCGCGACACTTCTGGTTCGCTTCTGATTTGTGTGTCAGACGAATGTTGGAAGCAAAGCGTGCGGAGAACGGCATTCATGCGATATTTAATTACCGGCGGAGCAGGATTTCTGGGGCGGTGTATTACCCGCAAGCTCACCGCCGGCGGTGTCGCTTTAAGTGATATCCATATTCTGCGAAGTAAAGATTGCGACCTGACCCGGCAGCAGGCCACGGAGGAGATGGTGTCGCGGCTGAAGCCCGATGTTATTTTGCACCTGGCGGCTCAGGTGGGCGGGATCGGGGCGAACCGGGAAAACCCCGGACGATATTTTTACGCCAATATGGCCATGGGCTTGCACCTGATGGAAGCCGCGCGGGTAAATGTGGTAAAAAAGTTTGTGCAGGTTGGAACTATCTGTGCTTATCCCAAATTTACGCCTGTCCCCTTTAAGGAAAGTGATTTGTGGAACGGCTACCCCGAAGAAACCAATGCCCCTTATGGCATCGCCAAAAAAGCGTTGCTGACGATGTGCCAATCGTATCGTCAGCAGTATGGCCTGAATGCGATTTATTTGTTGCCGGTGAATCTGTATGGTCCGGGCGATAATTTTGATTTGCAGTCGTCGCACGTTATTCCAGCGTTAATCCGAAAATTTGTTGAGGCCCAGCGGGCCGACAGTGCCTTTATCACAGCATGGGGCACAGGGCAGGCATCGCGTGAATTTCTATATGTGGAAGACTGCGCCGAAGGTATTGTCGCAGCCATGCATAAATATGATGCCGCGGAACCAGTCAATCTGGGCGCTGGCCGTGAAATCACCATCCGCGCCCTGACGGAATTGATCGGCAAGCTCTGTGGATTTAAAGGTGAAATCCGCTGGGATCCTTCCAAGCCCGACGGCCAGCCCCGGCGCTGCCTCGATACCACCCTGGCTAGAAACCTGTTTGGCTTTTCGGCCCAAACCTCGCTGGAAGATGGCTTGGCGAAAACCATTGCGTGGTACCGCGCTAACGCAAAATAATAGGCACCTGCCGCGCAAGCCCGTCAATCCGCCATGGCCGGTTAGAACCTTTCAACGGCTTCCTGCTGTGGCGATGCGTTCCTTAATTTTACGCGGTCTTAATTATTACCCATCGCAGCGCCAGAGGCTTGAGCGGCGGCGGTCTTGGTGATGGGACTTTTTGCCGTCCAGGCCGATGAAAAAAAGCCTAGATAGTGGCTGGGGGACTGGGCGGTAAATAGGCCCGCCAGCGGAAACGCTCTGATGCTGCGCCGATGCCAGCCGGCGGAGTCGAACCAACTTACCGAGCCGGAGGGTTCCATGACAGCCATCACGTCCGTCAGAGGTGGGGCGATGCGGGCCAGCGGAACGGGCAACTGAATATCGTTCTTGGACAGCATGGTTTGCAGTTGCTCGGTAAGCAGCTTATAGCCTGCGGCCAGGAGCTTTGGTGAGTCGGTAAAACTGATAGTCGCCGCCGAAGGTGGATTGCCTAGTTTGGTGAGCACCTGCTTAAACGCGAGGTTGTCAAGTACGGATGTTTTGGCTTTTTCCTGCCTGATGGCGGCGCGCATGGTGTTAAGATTAAGTGTGATAAAAAAGTTGTTGTTATCGATGGCATAACATAGCAACGTGCCCTCGGCACCAACTTCATTAATGGTTACTTCGCCCATTTGCACGGAATTCATGGACAGCGTCTTGGCGCTTAGGCCGCGCTGGCGGGCCATGGCATTTCCACCCATTACGGCCACGGGCATCAGCACCGCCAAAGCCTGCATAATACGATTGGGATGCCGCAGTCGATTGGCCAGTACGTAACCGTTCAATGGAGACTGCCCGTGCGATGGTAATTCATACATCAGCCAACGCCCACCCAACGCATGGATCAAATCCTGCTGTAAATCCACGCCGGTCATCTGATTGACGGTTTGCAAGCCCTGATTGATCGGTTTGCCGTGTCCATCGGCCTTTGCCGCGGCCAACAAGCCATTGGCCACGGTGGTTAAATTCAGATGAAAAACCGCTGCGCCAAGGGCATTGGCCGGTGCAAGTTTGAGCAAGGACGCGGCCAGCCCGGGGTGTACCGGCGGGTGCGGGTAGGCCATCCTATTATCCTCTCGCCATTGGCCTTCGACCAAACCTGCGCTCATCGCGTAGGTTTTATAGGCTTGATCCTGTGTGCCGACATCAAGCTCACCGAGAAACATCCGTGCCTGCGGCATGCGTTTGGCATATTTGGCCAGCAACAGTTCGTCGTTTTTCGCGGCTGCAAAGTTCGTATAAACGCTCAGAACCGGGTTCGTAATGCCGTGAGGAATGGCTTTTTGGAATTGTGAAGAGGCCGCTAACGCATCGCCTTTGCCCTTGAGCGTCTGCATCATTTCGGATGTGGGGTTTATAAAATCATACACCCAAGCCCCGGAATATCCGATTTTGGCGTCAACTTGTGGTGTGTTGTTCGCATATTTTTGGGTTCCTTGCATACCCTGCAAGGCCGTCATGATCGTATTGCGATCTTTGACGGCCTTGACAAGAATGCCGATTGAAAGCTTGGATTGGCCGGCATCCAGAGGAAGAACATACACCGCACAGGGGTGATTGAAGAACAGCGACGCCATTTTACCAACATGATTTGCCCGGCGCGTTGTCGCTGGGCCACCCATGGCATGGGCGGCCAAAACGGCCGGTATATCCTGGTTGAAAAGATCGGCAATATGGCTATTTTTCAGAATCTTTGCGAGCCGCGAAGATTGAAACCCCGGCCAGGATTCGGGCTTACCGGCCCACCCTATATAAAAGGCGGCATTCCCCGGCACATACCGGGCCACTGGTGCCGCAACGGTAGCCGCCCCAGCCGCCTGCACTGTGCTGGAAGCCGATACCAGCGTTATCGCGGCCCCCGCCATAACCAACGCCCAAAAATTTCTCACCGTAGAAGTTTGAAGTCTCATTAATTGATCACCTTTTTTCGCGAAAGCCTAAAGATATTGCCCACTCTTGCGTTAATCCATTGATTTCATTCCGCAGATACTATCATACCAGACTAACGCACAGGCCGCAGCTAAGTAGCATAGCGTAGAACCAATCTTTTATTAATTGGCCGGCTCGCGAGAGGGTGCCTATAATTAACGATGTGGGGAATGCAGCTTTTGGCGGCGCGGCTTGGTGATTGGCTGGGCTGCAAAATTAATTCTCCAATGACGGGGTTCGGGCGGCGGCTAAATAGGTTTTAAGCGCCGTGCGCGTGGGAAAAATGTTATCGACGGTAGCGGATGGGATTTTTTGAAGGAGTTTCCACAATGCTTTATTGGGCCATCATATTTCTGGTCGTGGCGATTATCGCCGGGTTATTTGGATTTTTGGGTGTCGCCGGTCTGGCAACCGAAATCGCAAAGGTTCTTTTTGTAATTTTTCTGATTGTTTTTGTGGTTTCCCTTATCGGCGGCTTTCGCGGCAGGCGGTAACCAAAGGCCTTGTGGCTCCGTGGCGGGAGTTGTCGGTTTGGGGGAAAGTTCCAAGGATTATTCGCAAACTACGGCCGTGCCATAACAGAGCACTTCCGATGAGCCGCTCTGTCCGCCAAGGTCGGCGGCATCATAACGCACTCCGACAACGGCATTGGCACCGAGTTCGGCCGCCTGTTGTGCCATAATTTCGAAAGCTTCATTGCGGGCCTCTTCGCACATCATGATGTAACTGCGATTGCGGCCGCCGACGATGGACTTAAGTCCACCCATAAATCCTTGGCTGATGGTGGGGGTGCGAACGACGATTCCGCGGACCAGCCCTTTATATTCCAGAATGCGGTGTCCATCGATGCCATTGGTCGTGGTAATAATCATAAATTGTTATCATCCTGTACGCTTCCGTCGAGATTCGGCCGTGTTCTCAATCAACACTTACGCAGATAGTAACGCATTGAGCGTAGGTCATGCAACAATTGCCGACTCTTGCGGCCGCGGTAGAATCGAGTGTTGGGGCAAAATTATTTTGCGGGTTTGATCGCGTTTTATTCCGTGCCTGCCCGACGCAGTTTCAGGGGGGGGGCCAATGTCCGGCTGGAGGGAAAGTGAATGCCCAGAGCGGAAAGGGCGTCATTATGGACAATATTGCGCAGAACTTCACGCGGAATAATCGGCATGGGGGACCCCATCGCAAACTGATTGATGTTGTAGAGTGTATCAATACAATCCGTGGCGGTGGAAAAGGGAAAATCACTGCCAAAAAGCAGTCGGCTGGTGACCTGCATCTCATAGGCCCGCAGTAACGCATCCCAGGCAATCCAAGGTCGTCGCAGCAATCCGGCGATACCGGCAAATACATTGTTGTGTTTGGCGAGAAGCATCAGGGTTTCATCCACCCAGGGATAACCCATGTGGCTGATGACCAATTTAAGATCAGGGAAGTTGCGGGCAATTTCATCCAGCAGCAAGGGGCGGGCGTATTCCAAGCGAGTGTGGGCCGAATTATACGGTCCGCTGGAAAAGATCACCGGTAATTTTAAAATCGCAGCGGCCTCGTAAATGCGCATGGCTTGCGTGTCGCAGGGGTGAAAATCCTGCGCGGCCGGGGCGATGACCAGCCCTTTGAGTAACGTACTATGGCCGATGTCGGCAACCTGTGCGGCGGAATCGGGGTCCGTGGGATCAAGGCCCGCAAAGCCGATCATCTGATCGGCATGTTCACTGCAATAATCGGTAATAAGATCGTTGGGGATCGATGCTCCGAGATAGCGGCTTTTAAATCCCAGCACAAAGCTGCGTTGTACCGGCTCGGCGGCGAGATAATGGGAAGCGGTATCGGCCTTGGGCAGGAGTCGGACTTGTTCGTGCCCGAAGCGCGTAGGCTGAGCGATGCGGTTAATGGCGTCGCGGCCCAATTGCTCGGGGCTTTGCCAGATGCTGGTGTGGCAATCAATAATCATCAATGGTCAAGATACTCGCTGCACCGGGGGCGGGCAAGCGGTCTGATTTTTGGGATGATTTATCGTCTAAATCGAGTCCGGATGCTTTACTCAAAGGCCCTGAAGGCCTAAAGTACCGACTTAGAAACTTTCGGAGTTCAAAATTATGACCCTTCATGTGGCGGAAAAAGTAAATGACCCGGTGCGGGTCGGGCAAATCGGCCTGGGTGGCGGGATTGGGCCTTTGCACTTGGATGAAATGGAAAAAAATCCGAATTTTTCCATCGTGGCAGGGTGTGATCCCCGGTTGGAAAGTGAAGCAGTTGCCAAGCAAGCCGCACGAATTACCGCGCTGGGTGGGAAAATTTCATCGGATTTCCGCGAATTACTCAAGGACCCGCGGGTGGAGGCCGTTTGTATTGCCGCACCACATTTCCTGCATCGGGAAATGACGGTGGCGGCGTTTGAGGCCGGCAAACATGTGCTGGTGGAAAAGCCCATGGCAACTCATCCCGATGATTGTCGCACCATGCTGGAGGCGCAGAAAAAGTCCGGCAAGGTTGGCGCGGTGCAGATGCAGCATGTGGGAAGAAAATCGATTCTGGAACTGCGCCGTCATATTCAAGGCGGAGCGATCGGCCCGATCAAGGAGATATTTCTCTCGAGTTTGTGGTGGCGGGAGAACCCATATTTTGAGCGCGTGGCATGGGCGGGAAAGAAAATGTTTGGTAATAGATGGAACCTTGATGGCATCATATTTAATCAGGCGATTCACTTTATTAATCAGACGTTGGTCCTGTGCGCCCCAGGGGATTTACCGGCTGTGGCCGATACCCGTGATGTGGAAGTGGCTTTGTATAAATTTCATGATACTCCAGCTTTGGAAATGGAAGATTGTGCCTTTATTTCTGCCACTCTAAATACGCCGGATGCACCACGGTTGTGGGCTATTGCCACGACGTGCAGCCGGGTAGATCGGCATTCCATTGAATTAATTGGAGCCAAGGGCCGGGCGTTATGGAATGGTGTGGGCTACTTATTTGTTGATGGACAGCCGGCGCTGGAATTTACCGATGACAACAAGGAATTTAGCGGTACGTCGCGGGTGTTTAACAGCTTCGCGCAGGCGGTGCGGACGGGATCTCGTCCCATGACTGATTTTTCCGCCATTTGCAAAACCACGGATTTTGTATTCTCATGTTATCAGAGCGCGGACTGGAAAATAAAAAAAGCCCCATGGAGCGCTACCGACACGCTGCCGGAAATTTTCCGGCAGGTACATCAGCAGCGTAAATTGCCGGCGGCACTGAAATCGGTGCCATCTTGGGCGTAAAAAGTGCGGATATCGGCGGGCGGCGTCTGAAGGTTTGGTAATATGCTTGCAGCAATCAGGAGTCACATGTGTCAACACTAAAAACCGCCGGCATAAAAGCCCGGCAGGGTGTAACAACCTTATCCAATGGCTTAACCTTGCTGGTGGAATCCATGCCGGACGTGCGATCCGCGGCACTGACCATTCTGACGCCCATGGGAGCCGCATCGGATCCGACGGATGGTTTGGGGAGTGCCAATGTTCTGGCGGATTGGATAACCCGTGGAGCCGGCGAGCGCGATAATCGGGAACTAACTGATTACCTCGATTCGCTGGGTGCACAGAGAGCCACGAATGCCGAAACGGTGTTTATGCGCTTTAACGCGTCCATGCTGGCGGATAAGTTACCGCAAGTATTGCCGGTGTACGGGGATATATTATTGCGGCCCATGCTGCCGGACGGGGGGTTTGGCCCGTCGCGTGATTTGGCCATGCAGCAATTAGATGCCATTGAAGATGAACCGGCGCAAAAGCTGAATCTGCTGATTAAATCGCGTCATTTCGCGCAACCGTATGGCCGGCCAGTGGTAGGAAAAAAAGAACATCTCACGGCGCTAACGCCCGCGGGCTTACGCAAGGATTTCCAAAACCGTTCAACGGCGCGCGGATCGATTCTGGCGGTGGCGGGGGCAGTAGAATTTGCGGCGGTGCGGGATTTGGTAGAACAGCATTTCGGGTCCTGGGTGTCCAAAGAACCGGTGCAGATGCCGGCCGAGGCGGCAGCGGGCGGGGTTTGGCATGAACAGCAAGCCAGCAATCAGGTGCAGATCGGCCTGGCCTTTGATGCGATTCCGGAGTCCGATCCGGACAGCATTGTGCTGCAGTTGGCGATGAATATTTTAAGCGGGGGTATGGGCGCGCGGTTATTTTCGGAAATTCGGGAAAAGCAGGGCCTGTGCTATTCCGTCAGCGCGGGGTATATGAGTCTGAAACATCTGGGTGCGGTTCTGGGATACGCCGGAACCGTGCCGGAGCGGGCGCAAAAAACATTGGATTCGTTTCTGCATGAATTGCAGCGTTTCAGTGCCGGTGCCCAGCAGGATGAACTGGACCGGGCGCAGGTGGGTATGAAAGCCCGAGTGATTATGAATGGTGAAAGCTCCGCCGCCCGCGCCGGTGCCATCGCCCATGATTTTTATCATTATGGCCGCCCGCGCACGCTGGACGAACTGCGTGCCCGCATTGAAAGCGTTGACCTCAAACGGCTCAATACCTTCCTTGAGGCGCATCGGGCGGGCAACATGACGGTAGTGACCATTGGGCCGGCCCCACTGGCGGTCCCCGTGGATAAGATTGGTTAACAGCGCGGCGGGCGGCGGACGCCTATGGCGCGTTGCCCGGCGGCAGGATATTTCCCGGAGAGTTTTTAGATGGTTACATTTAAGCATACACAGTTAAAAAACGGCATGGATATCGTGGCGGAAATAAATCCCGATGCCCAAAGCGTCGCCATCGGATTTATGGTGAAAACCGGTTCCCGGGATGAAGCCGGTGACGTTTCCGGCGTATCCCATTTTCTTGAGCACATGATGTTCAAGGGAACCTCGCGTCGCTCCAGCGCTGATGTAAATCGTGAATTTGACGCCATGGGGGCGCGTAACAATGCGTTTACCAGCAATGAGGTAACGTGTTATTGGGCCCATGTTCTTCCGGAGTTCCTGCCGGCCGCTCTTGATCTGCTGGCGGACATGATGCGCCCGGCTTTGCACAGCGACGATTTTAACATGGAAAAAAAGGTTATCCTGGAGGAAATCGCCCTCTATCTGGACCGCCCCGGCCATGTCTTGTATGAAGCGATTATGAAAGACCATTTCCGCCGTCATCCGATGGCGTATTCTATCCTGGGCACCAAGGAATCCATCACCGCGTTAACGCGTGATCAGATGCAAACTTATTTTGACGCGCGATACGGTCCGGGCAATATGGTATTGGCGGTGGCCGGGAAAATGGACTTTGATGAATTACTGCGGCTATCGGAAGAAAAATGCGGACAGTGGAAGCATCTGGATGTGCGGAGGCAATATCCGGTGGCAGAGATAAAAGGCGGCGTGCGGCACATTGCTGATCCCAAGCTCAAGCGGCATTACGTCGCTTTAATGTGCCCCGGCCCCTCGGCACAGCATGACGGCAGGTACGCGGCGCAAGTGCTGGCGGATGCGGTGGGAGATCATGAGGGGTCGCGATTTTACTGGGCGCTGGTTGAGCCTGGTTTGGCGGATGAAGCGGACTTTTCATTTTACCCGCACGATCAGGTGGGGAGCTTTTTTGCCTATGCCTCGTGCGATCCGGCGCGATCCGGGCAGGTCGCGGATATCCTGCGCAGCGAATTGCAAAAAGTTATTCTCCACGGCCTGACGGATCAGGAAATTTCCCGCAGCAAGAACAAAATCGCCACCGCCGCGGTTTTACAGGGGGAATTGCCGCTGGGCCGCATGCGTAATATCTGCTCGCGCTGGATTTACAATAAAGAATACAAAACCCTTGAGGAAGACCTGCAATTGCTGGAAAGCGTCGATGCCGCAGCCATAAAGAAAGTCCTTCGAGAATATCCATTCAACCCGATCACCACCACGACCCTGGGCCCGGCGGCGTCGTGATCGCGCCGGGTGGCCGATGACGGGGGCCATCGCTTGCCGAAGTAACCGCCGGATCATCGCAAGCGCCGCTCCGCAGCCACCTCAACGCTTCCGCATAGAGCTAATGACATGTTGGGGTGGACCGGGGAATGGCGGTATGGAAAATGGTCTGCAATTCACCGTTTGGCCACTTGGCCAGACTGCAGGCCTCCGGTTCCGGGCGGTGGACTCACTATTTAAATACAGCGTGGCGTAGCGGGGCTTCCGCGGTGTTGCTCGTCGTTGGTGGCGACAGCCTCAAAGATCAGTGTCCGCTCGAGGCCGCGAAGTCATTAATCAAGTCCGCAGTTCCCTGTGGTGCGGGAACTGGATTTTCTGTTGGAATTGTTTTTGCCATGCAGGAAATGGAATCATGGTTTATCGCGGACGCTCAGGCCTTGAGTTTAAGCCTGAATACACAACCATTGCGCCGGGCCAAGTCGCTGGGGGCCATCCTCAACAATCCCGAGCATAGCCCGCGCGACGCGAAGGGGTGGTTGGCTAACAACATGCCAGACGGCTATAAGCCCACGGTTCATCAGGCCGAGTTCGCGCGTCGGTTGAACATCAATGCCGTACGTTTGCAAACCCCGAGGTCATTCCAGCGATTTGAGCACGCCGTCCAGCAGCTTTACACCGCAGTGGTTTCAGGTTCACATGTTGCAACGCCTTGACCTGTACTTCGCTGGGACCAGCTCGGCATTGCCAAAACGGTTTTCAAATTCCCGTTCGGCTACGACGCCGGGTTTCCCTCGGCCCGCAGTATGGCGGCGCTGCTTGGAAAATTGCTAATGCTTGAAAAATATGTCGCAACATGTTCGGTTTTTATGCGTTGTACCACTACAATCAGGCATCGGTCAGGCGGGGCGGTGGGCCGCGCGCCAGGG
>DAHXLH010000302.1:0-12979 GCA_027366115.1 Phycisphaerales bacterium | reverse complement strand
GTTGAGAATGGCTGATCGCCAAGCGGTAATCCCGCTGGGCCAAAGCTAATTCAGCCTGATGTTCTTCAGAAATGGCGGCAAGGTAATACGCTTCCGCCAAATTCCGTCCGGTGGCATTCTGGGCAATGAAGGCCCGCGCGGATCTGCAGGGAAAATCTTATAAAGCGCTGGGTGATATTTCTTACGTACAGGCTCGCTTCAACCGCGCCGCCACGGACTATAGAAATTCGCTGTCTGTAGACCCATCCGCCCAGCCTGATCAACGGATGCTTTATCGCCTGGGCACGTCGCTGGAAAATACCGGCCACTGGAATGCCGCCAGGCAGTACTTGGATCAATTAGTTGCTGATTTTCCGCAGTCGCCCTTAGCTAGAAGTGCTCTGCAGCGATTATCCATGAATCACTTTACCCTGCAATTTGGTGCATGGAATAATGCCCCAGCCGCTTGGAAGCAGGTTGCCGCACTTAAGGCGCAAGGTTTATCGGCATCTGTACTGCCGCACGCGGTCGACGGTACCACCCTGTTTCTGGTGCAGGGCGGCATCTATATGACCTATTCCGCCGCCATGGCCGCGCGCGGTACCGCGGCACAGCGCATCCCGCAAGTGATCATCGTGCCGTAATAATATGATGCACCGTCGGCATTGACCCCTGACGGTGCATGTTTGAACTGATTTACTTTATCTGAAAACCGCAGGCACCAATCGCCTGCACTACGATTTCTCACGTACCCGCCAGCTACGCCGGTGGTAAGGACTTCGCTCGTAGGAAGGTCGTGAAATTATGACTTACCGTTGCTTAAGCGCTAAACGATGAACCGCAGCCGCAGGTATGCGTGGCATTGGGATTCTTAAACACAAAACCGCGGCCCATGACTTCATCTTTAAAGTCGATTTCCGTGCCATTGAGATATAAATAGCTTTTTCGATCCGCGACCAGTCGAATGCCTTGAGATTCCATAACTTCATCAGTTTCCCCGGAATCTTCGGTCAAATCCAGCACATAGCTGAATCCCGAGCAGCCGCCGCCCTTCACGCCCACGCGTAAAGCCGCCTGCTCAGAAAGCCCCTGATCCTTGATGATATTTTTGATTTCTTTTGCCGCTGTTTCCGTTAATGCAATCGCCATCTTTTCAGACTCCTAAATAACACTTCATTATCTTACGCAACGCGCGGCCTAAAGAAAAGCGACAATTGCCTTTTTCCCTTTTTCCCGCTCGGAAAATTGTCGCTAAACGATTTTCAGGAACACGCGCATGTGCCGGATTATAGGACGCTATGCGGTCAGTACCTGCAAAATGGATTTGCAGAAGGCCGGTAAATCCTCTGGCTTTCGGCTTGACACAAAATGCCGATCCACCACTGCGGGCGCATCAATCCAAATACAGCCCGCATTTTCCAAATCGTCTTTAATCCCTGGCGAACTCGTTACGCGAACACCCCGGTATACTCCCGCGGAAATGGGAATCCATCCACCATGGCAGATCGCGGCAACGAGTTGTCGCTTGTTGGCGAAATGGCTCACCAGGGATTTCACCTTTGGGTCGCGGCGCAATTTATCCGGGGCGAAACCACCGGCGCAAATCACACCGATAAAATCATTGGCGTTGATGTCCGCAATCGCCGCCTCCGACACCGCAGGATAACCATGCTTTCCATTATAAGTAATCCCCGCCTTTGGAGCCGCGATCACGACCGTCATGCCTTCTTCTTCCATCCGGAGTTTGGGATACCACAGTTCCAGATCCTCATATATGTTCTCCACAAACATGAGAATTTTTTTGCCGGTAATATTTGTGGACATCAGTACCCCCTGAAAATAATGCAGATCAAAAAAAGCAATCCACCGATCGTAAAGGCGGTATCCCGCAGGCATGAAACGCTTCAAGATGCAAAGAAGTGTTCTCGCCTCAATTGTGCGAGCCACATCCCCCGGCACCGCAGCAGCATCCGCCACCGCCTCCCGCACCGCCGGGCATCGCCGCCCCCGCGGGCTGCGCATTAGCCACTGCGAAGACGGAAACTTTACGGATCGTATTTTTAGACTGGCAGTGCGCGCACGGAACTTTTTGATTACCCGCCTGCATGGTGGGCGCAAGATGGTCAAATGTTTTGCCGCAGTCCTTGCATTCAAATTCATAGATAGGCATGGGGTGACTCCTTATATTGGCCGGTCTATCTCCATCGGCCACACATTCATTAGCATAGGCTCTGCGACGGGAGGAAAGCAAGTCCGCGGGCCGCACATCCGCGGGCCGCACATTCTGCCGGCGTCTTAATTTTCCAGTCAGTATGAAACAATAGCGCTAGCCTGATGCGGCAGCATCATGGTTTGAAGCGCAACGCCGTCACGGAGAAAGCCCGCATTCCAAGACGGCGCGCATCGCGCAAGCGCGACGGGCCGAAGCGCAGCGCGTCATGAAATGCTAGTTCCGCCGAGAACTCAACGCTGCCGCATTGAGCCAAGGAGGCGCGCAACAATTCGGAGTAATCGGCCCGACGGCGGCGGCAATTATAGTTTCGTTCGTCCCGGGGGTTTCCCAGTCGCGAATTATCGTGTAAAATTCCTTTGCGCTCTTAATAGGAGATTATATCATGAGCGAAATGGGACATTTGGCCATCACCACGGATCGGCGCAGTTTTCTCAAGGCGACGGCGGCGACTTCAGCTCTGGCGGCCACTGCGTCAGTTTCCATGGCGGCCAAGCGCCGGGCGGTTGGCGGCGCATTAAAAGTAACGGCAATCAAGCAGGAGGCCCACGGTGTCCTGCTGACTTTAGCCACCGGTTCCATGCGCGTGATGGTCTACTCGGATCGTGTCATTCGCATTCTCTTTACTGCCGCCGGTGATAACCCGCAGCATGAAAGTCTGGCGGTCATTCACGGCCCGGTGAAAACCCCCTGGAAGTTGCACAAAACTGCGACCCACATTGTCGTCTCCGCAAAATATATTTCCGCCCGCATAGACCGCTCTACGGCTGTAGTCGAATTCCTGGATAACCAGGGAAAAGTGTTTCTGGCCGAAAGCAGCGGCGGAAGAAGCATGTTGCCCGTGAAGTTTAAGGATGTCGCCACCTATCGTGTGCGCCAGAAATTTGTCCTTCAGCCGGGTGAGGCGATATTCGGATTAGGCGAACATCCCCGCGGCGTAGCCAATAACCGGGGAGAGATTGTTCATCTCGCCCAGCGCAACCCTACCCACATCGGCATTCCTTTCATGATGTCCAGCATGGGCTATGGCCTGTTCTGGGATAATCCGGCCATGACGGTAGTCAAGGTAGGTGCCGGTAAGGAACCGAATATTTTGACCTGGCATTCGCAGGTGGGATCGGTCATTGATTATTATGTCATGTATGGGCCGGACTTGGACGTCGCCATGGCGCAATGGCGGAATCTAAGCGGCGCTGCTCCGATGATGGGCCGGTGGGTGTGGGGTTACTGGCAAAGCAAAAATCGCTATGAAAATCAACTTCAGGTGCTGGGTGTCGCCAATGACTATCGTTCCCTGAAAATCCCCATCGACGGTATTGTGCAGGACTGGTTTTACTGGTACCCGCACCCATGGGGTTCCAACATCATGGATCCCCTTCGCTATCCGCGGCCCACGGAAATGATCAACGAATTGCACAAGGAACGCATTCACTTCATGATTTCAGTCTGGGCGAAGTTTGCTCCGGGTTCCAGTAATTATAATCTTCTCAAACAGGCGGGCGCTTTATATCCGATCTCCGGTGGCGATAACAAAATGTGGAATCCCGCCACAGCGTACTATGATGCCTTTAATCCTCTGGCCCGGAAGCTTTATTGGTCCATGCTCAATAAAGATCTATTTTCCAAAGGAGTTGACGCCTGGTGGCTCGATGCCAGTGAGCCGGAACTTGGTGGAAAATGGGGTGAGTTTGCCGATGTTAAAACACACCTGGGCTGGGGTGCCTTTGTCTACAATGCTTACCCGCTCATGCACACCGGCTCGGTCTATAACGGCCAGCGCGGCACCACAGATGTTAAGCGCGTCATGATTTTAACCCGCTCCGCGTGGGCCGGGCAGCAGCGCCATGCGGCCATTACCTGGTCGGGCGATGTAACGGGAAATTTGCCGACTTTGGCTTTACAGATTCCCGCGGGAATTAATTTCTGCTTAAGCGGCATCCCTTATTGGAATACCGACATTGGCGGCTATATAAGCGGCAATCCGCAGGATCCCGCCTACCGTGAATGCTTTATCCGCTGGTTCCAGTTTGGGGCCTTTTGTCCGATGTTCCGAGTGCATGGCGTTAATTACGCCAAGGAAATGTGGCGCTTCGGCGCGCCGGCTATGGCCATTCTGGAAAAATTTGACCGCCTGCGCTACCACCTCCTGCCTTATATTTATTCCGTGGCATGGATGGTAACTAATAAGGGCTACACCATGCTGCGTGGTTTGGTGATGGATTTCCGCACGGATTCCAAAGTGTATGACATACCGGATCAATTCATGTTCGGCCCGGCGGTTTTAGTAAATCCCGTCACCAAAGCCGGAGCGGTTTCGCGCCAGGTATATCTGCCGGAATCGACACAGTGGTTTGATTTCTGGAGCGGTCGTAAATTGCAGGGCGGCCAAAGTGTGGAGTCGCCGGCAACTCTGGATTCGCTGCCGCTGTATATCCGCGCGGGATCGATTATTCCATTCGGGCCATCGGTGCAGAATGCGGAAGAACCGGCTGATCCTGTTGAATTGCGGGTCTACGATGGCGCGAACGGCGAATTCACACTCTACGAAGATGAGGGTGATTCCTACGATTACGAAAAGGGCACCTACGCCACCATCGCGTTTACCTGGGATGATAAAGCCGGAAAACTGACCATTGGCCAACGCCAAGGCTCGTTCCCCGGAATGCTTAATCACCGGACTTTCCGCATTGTGTTTGTCAGCCCGGATCATGGTGTAGGCATTGAACCAGCCCAACCGGATCAGATTGTGCATTATGACGGCCACGCGGTGGTGGTGCATCGGGCCGGTGCCTGACGCCGCTGACGCCCAGGGGCGCTGGGTCAACCGACGGATGACAGCGTCACCGGTCCTAACAGGCCGGAGTCCATAATCGGCCAATGGGCCGCGGTAAACGGGCGGTAGTCGATGTTCACGAAATTGGCGTCGCGGAATATCTTCCACGCCATACGCTTGCGGTCCATATACCGGATGCGATTCGCAGGCAGGTTGGTAACTTCAACCTCCAGCACATTATCCATCGGTTTAAGTTTGTGGATCACCATCTCATACGGCGCCTGAATCAATGCGCCGAGATTCTCGGCATTCAGCCGCACGCGCGCTGTGTTGCAGACTTTTCCCAGATTTAGCACCCACGGCCCGGTGCCAATGGGGGCGTTGAAGGTAATCGTATAACGCGCTGTGCCCGAGAAGTTCTGCGCGGCGGGATCATCATGGCGGGTCCAGGAGGCAAGCTCTTTGATTTCATAGCCCCGTGGCAACGTCGGGCCTCCTTCAATAAAGGCCACATCCCATACGCCGGTGAGGCGCTGCGATTGGCCGGCGGTATTGTAAAACGTCCAGGTTTTTCCGGCCTTCAGCGGAGCGTCCAGTGTGCGTAAGATGAGCGACGCATTGGGTTGCATGCAAAGGCGCAGCGACGGCCGGCCTTGCGCATCGCGCGTTATCTTGGCCGGTGCGCAATGGCCCGTCATGGGATCCATGATCACCACAGCCTTGGCCGGTGTGGCCAGAGTGATACGGGTATCAAGCCGGGTTTTTCCCTGATAGGCCAGAAAATAATGCCGCCCGCCCTGATAGAGGCGACGGATGTACATAAGTCCGGCGTTTGCGGTCAGCGTTTCACCCGAAACTTCGGCACCAGACAGCGCCTCCGCCAGCGATCCCACAAAAATATTTCCCTGTCCGATCTTCGCGGATTGCAGCTTGCCGTGGGCATGGGGTGCCGCAGCGGTCAGGTGGAGACTGCCAGCCAGCGTGCGCATGTGGGCCTGTCGCGCTGGTAAGTCGGTCAATCCCGGCGGCTCAACAGGAATACTATTTTCAAAAATCACCTTCCCGCCGGCGGCAGCCAAGGCGATGAGTTTCTCCAGAGT
Source organism: Phycisphaerales bacterium (assembly GCA_027366115.1). Lineage (GTDB taxonomy): Bacteria > Planctomycetota > Phycisphaerae > WQYP01 > WQYP01 > JAMDCX01. The sequence goes on along the minus strand of DAHXLH010000302.1, from coordinate 6,897 downwards.
CTTCGGCGGCATATATTTGGCGGTGGGTATGATAATCGCCTGATAGCTGCAGCCCGGTGTGTTGATGCGTCCATTGGCAACGGTCGCGTGCTGGAGCAACTTATCAGAAACATAATCAAAGCCGATGCCGCGATGCCACAAAACCTGTGCGGTGCGGCCGATGGCATGGCCGTAAAACCAGTCATTGAAATTGGTCATGGTCTGGTATTGGCCCAGGCCTTCAGGATTGTGCCATTGGTCATAAATAGGCCAGTACAGCAGCACGTCACTGTCGGGCCGGCCCTCCTGCAAAATGCTTTGGCTGCGCGCGATATAGTTGTTGAGCGTCGGCACATCATGCCAGATACTCATGCGCGGATTCATATCCGTGGAGGCATAAAACAGCCATCCCGGCCACGCGGCATCATCACGGGAAAAGCACGTGCCGTGATAAAACAGATGATTGACCCCGCCAACAAAAAACTGATCCACCAACTTTTTCATATCCGCCAAGGTGACCTTAAAATGCTCGGCCAGCCACGTGCCCGTTTCCGATGAAACCCAACGCTTGCCCGGTACATGGGCGGCGGATGAAGCAAACTTGGCAATCAACGGGTCGCAATGGCCGACGGTGTCGGGTGTGCCGAAATTATTTTCCGGCTCGGGCATATCCGCGACAGCATAAAAATCCAGCAGATTCGTCGGTGAGCCGTGCGCCTGATTATGATTGAGCATTCCATGCTGGTGGCACCAGTGCGTCCACTGGGAAAATACCTCATCGACCATGACGTCAGAAACCGTTTCCCGATAATCTGATTTCACCCGCGCAATAGTCTCCGGATCGCCATGGCCCGCCAGAGCCGGCAGTTGATCCTCCAGAGAATACTTCCGCAGCTTTTTGAAACTGTCGAAGAAATCCGCGGACCACTCTCCATAACCGCCTGGCACATTGGTCATGTATTCATAAGAATCATGAAACATTGTTTGCGGTATCTGCACACCGGGCGTGGCAAATGCTTTGGTGAAGCGCTGCAGATAAAACGCCATGGCAGGGGGGTAAACCGTGTTAAGCATCATGCCCCAGCCGCCGGGAGCGGCCCGTTTCACATGCGCACCGGGATGGCCCACCAGCGCCACCAGCATCCATGCGCCGGCGGGGCGTTGCCAGTTGACGGTGCCATCCGAACCGATCTGGCTTGGTTTGAGATCCTTGCGCTGGCCGGCTCGGCTAAACGCCCGCAGGTGAAGAATTTTTTCCCGCGGCAGATCCACATGCCATGCGGTTCCCGCATCCGCCGGGGCTTCCAAGGCGATGGCTTTGGCAAATAGCGAGGCATAATCACCCACAATTCCCGGGCCGCCCATATTCCAGCCGGTGCCTTGCGTCATGTCTACGCCCATGTTGAGCCGCCGGGCTTCCACCACGTCAAAGCTCATCATCTTCAGCCATTGCGGGCTTAGGTACTGAAGATATTCTTTTTCCCAGCCACGGGCACCGTAAATGGGAATAATCCGCACGCCGCCCAGGCCGCCGGCTTTATACCGCCGCAGTTCCTCCGCCAGATTATCCTGATCTACTGCGGAACCCATCCACCAGTTAAAGCACCACGGGCGGCACACAGCGGTAATCGGCGGCCACGCCAGCGGATGCAGGGCCGAATTTTCCGCTGCATCGCCGGCATTTTGAACCGCCGCCATGGCTGGTTCGGATAATGCGAGGGCTGAGGCCGCAAGGGCTGATGTTAAAAGAAATTCGCGGCGTGACGATTCCAATGGTTCGCAGGACATAACAGTCTCCAGATGTAATGGCTTCAGCCGCAAGCTGCGGCAAAAACTGCAAAGCCAACAGATAGGACACGCGCAACGCAGTATCGCGCCGCTGCGCAATTGCGTCAATCGCCCTGCACCCCTCCCGCCTCCGCGTGGCCATGTCTCCGCTCCAATCCCCCGTACCCGAATACCCGACAAAACCATAAAAAGCCGCCAGCTTCGCCGGCGGTAGGGCACCCCTCTGCGGCACGCCACCTCGGAGTACCATCGTATTGAGATACGCCATCGTCGTCACTACTTTTGGAGCACCGGATGATAATCCGGTGGTTGATCCGGTAACGCCAACCAACCACCGCCTTATCACCACGGTGCTCTGACGCGATGCTCCCCCCCCCCAAGACGCCAAAAATCACGCCGTCGCAACTCGGTCGTTGCTTGCGCAGGCTAGCGTTGGCTTTTCGTCGTGGGCATGTATGGCAATTTCACATTTTGCACCCCTTGCGTTGTGGTCTTGGGCTTTGGACCCGTCTTTTTAGAGGTGGCCGTTTTCGTGTGTGAATCCGGTTTCGTGGTACCAGTCCCGGCCGCATTAGGCCGCTGCGGCTTTTGCGTTCCGGGAACGGAGGGTTGCGCAACTGCGCTAGGGTCCGAAGGCGGATCTGAAAGCTTAGTCATCTGAACCCAATGGCGCCAAGTTAATATCGCAAAGAATGTTTCCCGCGGCCGGGCTTTATAGCCGTGCCTTATGTGCAGCTTAACGCCAGCGGTCTGACCGCTGTGAATGGGTCCGAAATGAACCACCGGGCTGATTTGGACCACGCGACGCTGCTTATCGGATTTTTTCAGCGCCCACAACGAAAGCGTTCCCTGTAGTCGGCCTACGCGGGCGTTGCGGATTAACAATGATATCGTATGCACCAATGGGCCTTTCGCCTTGGCCGGCAAGGTTACCACCGCCAGTGGAATATCTTTAATCGCAGCAGTTCGCAACGCTGCTGCTATATCTGCCGCCGTGCCGGGATAGGTCAGAAAGTAGACGTGCTGATTCAATGGAATTTCTTGCCATCCGGGGTAGGGCACGGGGGGACTCTGGCCGCGCGCATTGCGAGTGGCCATTAATCCTTCCGCATCCACGACGATCATTTTTCCCGCTGGAAATTTTCCCGGTGCCGGCAAAAGTGTCCGCAAGTGCTTCCAACCGGCGCTGCCATCTTTGATCGCCGCACGCCAGACGCTATGTTTGATCATCAGGGGAGGATTGCTGTACCAGTCGCTGTACTGCGTGTCCGCAAATCCTCCGGAGCCTAAACCGGTGACCACAGCACAGGATCCATTGCCCTGCTTAAAAACCTCCGCCAGCAAAGGCAGTTGTGGATGCACACGACTATACAGTTGGCCGGAGCCTAAGACGTGCGATTCAAAGTTGTTTGAACCGGCCATGACCGGCACGTACCGCGCCGCCGCTGCCAGAAACAATGCCGGATCAGGCGGTGCCCTGTTCGAGACGCGGTCGGCTCGCGTATACGCTGCCGGCAAAATCAGCACCGGCAATGCCGCGCCGGATCGTTCCAAGTTATGGCACAGGCGTAGAGATTGCCGGGTATCCGATAAGGCCACGCCGCCGATCAAGCTGGTCAACGCCATATTGCCTTGTCCCGCCCCGATAACATCCGGCGTGGCAAACAATTTCGCCTTGCAATGCAAGGCCCGCAGCGTGTCATGGAGGCGCGGAATAAGTGCATCGGCGATAGAGGCCGTCTGCGGGGTTGCAGAACTTGAAAACCGCACCACAACCGCCTGACAAACCGCGCTTACAGCTTTGAGGTTTTCCGTAATCGCTTGCCCCACAATCTGCGGATTTTGATCGGGACTTGATGCCGCAACAGTAAATACCGCAATAAGTTTCGCCCCGGATTGTTTGAGCTGTTTGGCCACGCTGAAAGTCAGTCCAGGAAAATCTTTGTCCCGATCCGCCGACAGATGAATGCTATATACATATTGTTTAATTCCCGTTTCCGTGATGTAGTCGGCGATAACCCCGGCTGGCCGGCCTGAAATAAATTGTCGCGGCAGCGGGGCAATCCACGGGCTTTTTCCCCCTGCGGCAGCATTGGAGCGTGGAGCATAAATGCATCGGGGATACTGAAATGTTTTAACGGCCGCAATAACGGCTTTGTGCCAAAGCAAGCGATATCGGCCTACGGCTACAAATGTTTCCGGCAACGCGATGCGGACTATTTGTCCCTGCGTAAGCATGGTGGGGCGGATGGGAGTTGTGGCCAGAACAATCGCGTTTTTGCCATCTCTCCCTTGCCGCACCCAGCGCAGATTTCCCGACAGCAAGTGTGCGTTTTTTTCGGGATTTATTATGCGGATATTGAGTTTTGTGTGATCGCCCGGATGGTATAAACCCGAGGGATGGCTCTGGGCGGTTAACACAATGCGTAGGGGCGCAGCGGGGCAAAGTTCAGAACTTAACAGACACGCGGCCAGCATAAGCAAGGTAATTTTCATAGATTGCATTCTATCCGGTTCGTCACTGCACGGGAAAATATTAGCTTCAGACGAAGCCGCGACGGTGCGGCATTGTATTTCCTGATGATTTCGGATTAAATGGCGGATCTCGCAGCGGTTTTCGGAGTTTTAATTCATGCGCCTATTGGTAGTTGAAGATAATAAAGTCAGCCTTGCCCTAATTCGTAAGACGCTCACAGCCGCGGGCCATGAGGTTGTCTGCACCGAAACCGCGGAAGAAGCCTTAGAAATTGTCCGCCAGGGATTGGCTCACCTGATCGTTGCGGACTGGGAGATTCAATCCTCCCTTAGCGCTTTATCACTATGCCAGACGATTCGCCGCGAGGAAGTCTGGGGGTATGTGTATATTATCCTCGTGACGTCGCTGAATGATGCTCAGGAACGTGTCCGCGGTCTGACCGCCGGGGCCGATGATTTTATCAGCAAGCCGTATGATCCGGATGAACTTGTGGCGCGTGTGCGCAGCGGCGAGCGTGTTCTGTCTACCGATACGCGCAATCTGGCGATTTTCGCCATGGCCAAACTTGCGGAATCGCGTGATCCGGAAACCGGCATGCACCTGGAGCGCGTGCAAACCTATTCGCGCCTGCTGGCTCAGGAAATGGCGTCCAACCCCAAATATCAGGAAGACATTACCGCCAACTTCATACGCTGGATGTACCTTACCAGCCCCCTGCATGACATCGGCAAGGTTGCTATCCCGGATTATGTGCTGTTGAAACCCGGTCGCCTGACGGATCGCGAATTTGCCCTGATGAAAACCCATACCACGCTGGGGGCCAACACCATTGATATTGCCTTACGCAAATTTCCCCAGGCGGAATTTCTGCGCATCGCCAAGGAAATTATCGCCACGCACCATGAACGCATCGACGGTACCGGCTATCCCACGCAGATGCGGGGCATGGATATTCCCATCAGCGGTCGCATTGTGGCTGTGGCCGACGTTTATGATGCCCTGACCTCCCGCCGTTTATACAAAGACGCCTTCACCCACGAAATCGCCCGCTCCATGATCGAAGCCGGTTCCGGTACCCAGTTTGATCCCGATATCGTAGCCATGTTCCTGAAAATCCAAGACGCCTTCGTCGAAGTAAAAGAACGCTTCGCCGAATGCCCGCAGATTATCACCTGACGCCGCCCGCTGCCCGTGACACAAGAACCCCAACCTCGGCGTTGCCGGCCCTCCCAACGTCGCCGGTTTCGCCGACGGTGCCGAATTCCATTGCAGGGCAAATCGGGAAATTGTTTTGGTACTTTTTCGTATTTTCTGTTAACTGCAAAAAAACCGGTGGTCGCGAGAGCGAATTGTCTGACGAATACATTTTACAGAGATTTCGGGATACGTCGCGCTGCCTTGTTGCGGTCGGGCATCCCGAACCGGGGTCCGCCCTTGTTTCACGCAAGTGGAGAAAGTCGCTCGCTTAACAGGATGATCCCTAACATGTAATATGATGTCCGCGTAGGAACGGAGAATTGATTTGTCGCCCAGGAAGATCAACGCTGATAAGCCCCACCTTTGGAAGGCCGATGTATTGGCTTCGGTGGATCAGTTTAACCAGTGGTTCATGACGTTTGCACCGGAAGCTTTCAGGTCGACACGCCTTCAGACTACCAAACAGGTTAAGGCTGCACTCATCGCAACCGATGATCTCCGAAATCTTAATGTGGAAATCCTCCAACTCAGACCGGGCTGTCTTCCGACTCTCCGCATGTGTACCGCGCCGCCGCTTGCCGTTGACCGCCTTATAGGGCTTTCCGGAGTTGGAAGGAGGCTCGTCGGATGTATGGAGCGGGGAAAACTCCCTGGCCGAATAAACTCAGAATCGCTTTCGGAGCAACTGGAGACGGTGTGTTATATTTTGGTAAAGCTTCTTGATCACGACATATTCCCCTGGCTTGTATCGAAGGCAACACCTACGGACCATGAACGCGATCGCGCGTCAACGATCGTGGCAGATCGTTTGTGCAGCGCTATTTCTAATCCCATCGTGCGAAACGCGCAAGAGCGGCGCCAACTCGCCGTCATCGGCGCGTTCCTCGAAGCAAGAGGGTATCGGAGGCAACCTCCACCATCTGGAAAGCCTTTAAGGGAGATGGAATCCGGAACATACGCGTTTCGCTTGAATATTCCGGTGGGACAGAACGTCAAATTAAATATTCCGGTCGATGTGGTGATCCAGCCGAAGAAGTTGCGTAAAGGTCATTTGCCGGTACTTATCGAGGCCAAATCCGCAGGCGATTTTACAAACACCAACAAGCGACGAAAGGAAGAAGCTACGAAGATCCGGCAACTAAAGGCCGCATACGGCGAATCTATTACATATATACTTTTCCTCTGTGGCTATTTTGGAAGTGATTATCTGGGCTACGAGGCTGCTGAAGGTATTGATTGGGTGTGGGAACACCGTATTGACGACCTGCTGAGAGCGGGGTTGTAAATGATTTTACAAACGGATGGAGCCATTGAATTACGCCGCCAAACTGTGCAAGCAGAATTAGACGCGATGCGGTCCAGCGCAGAGCGGAACCGCCTTGGGCAGTTCGCAACCCCGCCGATGCTGGCGCAGGATATTGTCCATTGTTTAGCCGCGTTACTTCCCGTAGATGCCT
>DAHXLH010000300.1:0-16162 GCA_027366115.1 Phycisphaerales bacterium | reverse complement strand
GGCCCGGCGTTCATGGTGGATCCGGCCGGAGGAATAGTGAGATGAGGAGAGATATTATGGTAAAACGCATGGGCATTAATCGGTCCGAATATCGCACGTCAGGCTGTGGTTTCCTATGCGATGACCAACAGCTTTGGTTTCGGTGGCCATAACACCAGTATCCTCATCGGAAAAATATAGCCTTCCCTGTATCAGCGAACTTCATCGGAACTATAAATCCATTTACGCTGTCCGGACTGCATCGGGAGTTGAACGGCAAAGCAGGGGGCGTGCGGATTTTTAGCGGGATTATTAAGAAAATGTATCACGTGGCCGAATCCATCACGTACGCAAACCATGCCCCGCATCTTCCCACCTCCAGGCATGGAAATCCAGCCCATGGTCGTGAGTTCCGGCCGCAGATAAATCAGTAAATGCGGACGATTATTCCAGTGCCCCTGCGCATTGCGACTGGCATAAAACCGCTGATAGGCGGCAAGGAAACTGTAAATACTGGGGCGACCCGGCCGCAACTTGGGCATGGGGCCGCCAAATTCCTGGTATTGTTGAAACGCCACTTGCAGGGATGCCAGCGTAATGCGGGTGTTGGTCATCGCATCGGTGCGCTTTTGCTCCGTGTGGCTCCAAGATATGACACCGATGATAATAACCACCGCAGCCAGAATGACCGGCAATTCAGACCGATTAATGCCCATGCGTTTTACCATAATATCTCTCCTCATCTCACTATTCCTCCGGCCGGATCCACCATGAACGCCGGGCCATGAAGTGATCGTAGCACATCCGTTTAGCAAACGGAAGAAAAAACATTAATATTTTTTTTACCGGCCGGAATAAATCCCAGTGTCCGGAAAAAGGGGCTTTTATGGAAAGTAGCAGTCACAGTCGGGGCCGAATTGCGCTGCGGCCATCAACGTGCGCCGCTGATGCGCTGTACCCGGTCGATGAGTTCCTGGGCAGTTTTTTCATCGGCCGCTTCGGCAATTACCCGGGCGATAGGCTCGGTATTGCTGGGGCGCACATGCACCCAGCCTTCCGGCCAGTCGATGCGAACACCATCCTGTAAATCCAATTTTTGATTGGAGAATTCCTCTTTCACTTTTTCCACCAGTTCATCAGCATCCGCACGCGTAGCGGAAAATTTAGTTTTGATCATGGCGTACCGGGGAATAGCATCGACGAGTTGGGAGAGCGTTTTCCCGGTGCGGTTCATCAGTTCCAGAATAAGTGTCATACCGATCAGCGAATCACGAATCAGTCCGATCCGCGGATCAATAACGCCACCATTACCCTCCCCACCGATCACCGCCTGATGTTCCATCATGGCCGCCGCCACATTGGCCTCCCCCACGGGCGTGCGAATAACTGTGGAATGGAATTTCGCGGCGATATCATCCACCATTCGGCTGGTAGAAAGATTGCAGACAATCACCCCGGGCTTGACCATTACCCGGCTTAAAGCGGCCAGAGCCAGCGTATACTCCTCTCCGATATACGTGCCGCGTTCGTCCACTACCGCAAGGCGGTCGGCATCAGGGTCCTGGGCGAAGCCAACCGCCGCGCGATGGCGCGTTACCTGATGGCACAAGTCCGTGAGGTTTTCCCGGGTCGGTTCGGGCGGATGGGCAAAGCGGCCCGTAGCCTGATTATTCACATGCGCCAGCTCCACGCCGAGCTTGCCTAGCAGCATGGGCGACGGCGCGCAGCCGGCACCATTAATACTGTCGAGCACGACGCGGTATCGCTGGGTACTTATGCCCTTGGCGTCCACGAGTTGGAGGATGGCCTGAACATGATTGGCATGAGATCGGCTGTCGCTGGTCAGTGATCCGATATGATCAATGGATTCCAGTTTCCATGACCGCGATTCATACATCTTGCGAAGCTGATAAATGATATCGGCCGAATAAGCGATTCCGTCATGGGAAATAAATTTTATACCGTTATATTCCGGCGGATTATGGGATGCGGTAATGACCACCGCCGCATCGGCTTTCAGGAATCGCCCCATCAGGGCCGCACTGGGTGTTGTAGTAATTCCCAAATCCACAGCGTGCACCCCCACCGACATCAGACCGGCGGAAAAAGCGGATTGGATCATCGGCCCGGAAATACGTGAATCGCGGCCGATGGCCACTTTCACCGGCGTAACGGTCTGGTCATCCAAGGCTGTCTGCTTTAACAAATCGCCGAACGCCTGACCTAATTCCATGGCCACGCCAGGTGTTAGAGAATCACCGATAATTCCCCGTACCCCCGACACGCTGATAATCAGATCACTCATCGCTTAACCTTTGTATATAGCATCAGACAATTACAAAATGGCAGGATATACGCCCGAATGTTCTTTGCAAGTGCGCCGGACCCTGGTCATTGAGATTGGATGGCGTACTATATCGGGGCAATGAAGAGTCGATAGTCCTGACGGATTGGTTATAATTGGCAAAAAGCAAAGACAGGTGCTGCGTTATGGCTGACAAAAAAAAGAGATTTCTACGACATACTGGGCGTGAGTAAATCCGCGGCGGCGGATCAGATTAAATCTGCGTACCGCAAGCTGGCGCGTAAATTTCATCCAGATGTTAATAGAAGCGATAAATCGGCGGAATCTAAATTTAAAGAGGTGCAGGAAGCCTACGATATATTAAGCGACAGTAAAAAAAGGCAGGCGTATGATCAGTTCGGCCATGCGGGAGTAAGCAGTGCGGCCGCCGCCGAAGCTGCCGCCGCCGCGGCGGCTTCAGGCTCGCCGCGGGAAGGCTCTGGATTCCGCTATTCGCGGCGCACGCCGGGGGGTGCGACAGTAGATTTTGGCGATGTGGATATTGAGGATCTATTTGCCTCCATGGGGGGGCCGCGACGCAAAAAGAGTCGGCGCAATGCAGCCGCTTCACCGTTTGCTGCGGAAACCAGTGATATGCCAGAGGCCCCAGGCACGGATATCGTACATCAGGTGACGTTGAGTTTTGAACAAGCGGCGCGCGGGACAACCTTGGATTTGCGTTTTGACGCGGCCAACAGAGCATTTTCTGAAACGATCAGCATAAAAATTCCTGCCGGTGTGGACGAAGGGTCCAAGGTTCGCGTGCGCGGAAAAGGACAACCCTCCATGATGGGCAGCAGCCGCGGGGATTTGGTCATTATTACGCATGTTGCCTCGCACCCCTACTTCACGCGTTCGGGTCACGATGTCTTATTGGAATTGCCGCTTAGTGCCTCTGAGGCGGCGGCCGGCACCACCGTGCGTGTGCCCACGCTGGATGGTCCGGTGGAACTGCGGGTTCCGCCGGGGATTAACTCCGGTAAAAAATTGCGGATTAAAGAACGGGGAATCGCCGGGCGCGATGGGACGCGCGGCGACCAGTTATGCCGCGTTCTTGTAGTGCTTCCTGATTCCCTGACGGATTTGGAAAAAGCAGCGCTGGCGGAAATGGATCAGGCTCATCATTTTGATGCGCGACAAACGGTGCCCTGGAAATCCCCCGGCGCAAGCTGAACGGGACACCTGGTCTGGAAAGCAGGGAGGTTGGCGGGGTTGCTAAGGAAGGGATATATCCGTGAAGTTCAACGAGGATTCGCCTTGGTGCCGCAGTCTTTGTGCGGGAATAGTTCCAGTGGCTTTTGCTGCGATAAGTGCAGCCACCGCGCCGGCCCGACCGATCTCGCCGGTAATAAAATCCGCCCATACGGTATCAAGCCTGGTGCAACTACTGATTCTTACCATTTTTCTGATTCTGTTTTTTATTTTTATGGTCAGCCTGCTGGTTGCAATACGAAGAATCATGCTGGCAAGGCGGGGCAAGGGCCATGAAAAAACAGCGCATGTTGACGCTTGGAAGATTGCAGGCCAGAGGCTAAAAGCCGATTCCGATACCGAAGCTCACGAAGATTCCTCGGATTAAAGGCGTGGCTGTGCAAGAGGTTTAACCACAGACCGGCATTATTTGGCCGGTGGCGGCGGCGACGCAGTCATGACGGGCGGTGTGGATTGGGCTTGCCGGCTGGATTCCATGGCGGCCTGAGCTTCAAGGATATGCAATTCCATATCCTTCTCAAGGCTCATCCACGTTTTTATCTTTCCAGAGTTAATATCCACCGTGGTTTGATTCAATGCTGTGGCAAAGGAATTGAGCCGCGCAGCACGACGCTGCACCGCGCCGGCCGCCATTCCCGGCTGGTTTAAATGCAGGAGCCGGGCACCGTCAACCTGCCATCCATGGGAAGATTGTCGTACAAAAATTGTCTGTCCAGGTCCCGTGGGACCGGCGGGAAATATGACCTGAGCCACAGTACCATGAATCGTCACAATGGCCTTGGGTAAAAGAGCTAAAAGCCTATCCATACCCGCCTTAATAGAACCAAAGGCATGGGCCATACCGGAAGGGGGAGCTCCGAGTTTTGCGATAGCGGTTTTTGTAAAGCTTTCGCTCGCGGATGAGATATTCGCGAAGGCCGCCACCGCCGCCCGCCCGGCACGTCCTTGAATGGCCATGCACTGACGAATGGATTTTCCATTTCCGGATTTAATCGCCAGGGCCAAGGTTTTGATAACTGCCGTGGGACTGGCATAACGGGCGTCTGCGTGGCGCGTCGCCGCGGAGGGCACTGGACTGGTCGTGGGACCGCTTGCAGATCCACCGTCGGCCCAGGCAAGCGGATAGGAAGCCACCAACGAGGCAGTAATGCATAAGAGCAAAAGATGATTCTTCATAACCGAATCCTCCAAAGAGTGCACATTCCGGCAAATACCCCGCGCTCATAAAAGGCAAACGCCGACCTAAACCCTCTTGGGGTTCAACGCTCCAGCCGGCAGGGGATTGCAAAAATTTTGCGATGCCAAAGAGATAGGGGGATGGAATTATCTAAAGGACGCCAAGGTGCAATAGTTCAACGCATATACGAATGTATGTAACGAACGCAAGAGGATGACTTTCTATCGCGCTGCGAGCATCATTCCTGCATGTAATTTATTACGCTGTGAAGATCATATTTTTGAAATTTTTTACGGCCGTTGAGAAAGCTTAATTCAATGAGCACCGCGATGCCGATGATATTGCCGCCAAGACTCTCCACGAGTTGGCAACAGGCATCCATGGTGCCGCCGGTGGCTAATAGGTCGTCCACAAGCAGGCACTTCTGGCCCCGCCCGATAGCGTCAAAATGAATCTCAAGAGTATCTTGGCCATATTCGAGATCATAGGTGATGGATGTTTTCCGGGCGGGCAGCTTTTTGGGTTTGCGAATGGGTACAAAACCGCAGGATAATGCCTGCGCCAGAGCAGTGCCAAAAATAAATCCACGTGATTCGGCACCGATGACCACTTCCACCCCTTTGCCCCGAAAGGGATTAGCCAGTAACTCCACCGATAGCGCCAGGCCAGCGGGGTCACGTAACAAAGGTGTAATATCCTTGAAGATGATTCCCGGTTTGGGGAAATCCGGCACGTCGCGTATGAGCTTATGCAATTCCAGCATTCAACAACACTCCAAAACAGGTCGTAGTCGACAGAAGTATGATACGGCATTGTGCGACTTTTTCGAGTCTGTAAGCCGAAGTTGCAGCAGCCCGGAAAAATCAGCTTGATATTCTGTTGGGCCTCTGGTGATTGCTATCGCACCTGTTCAGGGGAGCCAATAAGTGCGGCATGTTCCGTTTGCTGCGACTGACTGCGAATCAATGACCCACCATGTCGCAAAACAACATGTATCGCTCCCAAGGCACGCGTCTGGAGAAAATGCAGATCCGTGGGCGCTAGCATGATTTTATCTGAAATGCTGGCCGCTCGTGCCTCGCCGGTGGCAACAACCCACTGCGGATTTTCCTTGACCAGCCATTGCACCAGCGGCGGGTGGATGGAGCCGGACCCCAGCAGTACGACCCCAGTCAACGGCCTGCCAATATGAATTTGTCGCAGGACCGCCGCAATAGCCTCCGTGCGCCCAATGAACATCACGCGCTGGGCTCGGCGGTGCAGCAGGAGAATCAAACCACGGAATTTTCGCGCAATTTTATTTCCTGGTTTGGGCCAGAGCACTGAGAGGTGATAATGCAGACCCACGTCCATTGCCTGCCCGGATTCCGCAGCTTGAGGTATGAATCCCGCGGTGGCGGTAGCTTTTAAAAATTTTGTCGATGCAGTCAGCGGACTGTGAAGGTCCCAGGCATCACACCAGCCGGTTAAACCGCCATGGCGCTGTGCAATATTGGGTATGGCGGCAGCGTGCGCTGAATCAATCTGGGTGATAATCGCTTGATGGATATGCCACCAGCCCAACCTTCTTAACGCGCTGTCGACAGTTTCAGCCATGCGCGTCGGAGAGCCCAGAGAGCCAGCATCCAATAATACCGTGCGCTGCGCATGGATGAGGACGCAGTCGCCGCTTCCGACATTCAATATCCAGATATGCACCCCCTTGTTCGAGGCGGCAACGGTATACCAGACGCCGCATCCCACTGCCCAACATGCGAACGCCCCGGCGATAACCCATCGTGGCAGTCGCATATTTCGGCGGAACATCCAGGCTAAGAGAATCGCGAAGAACAAAATAATTAACACGATGGGTGGAGATCGCACGATGATTTCACTGCCCGGCAGGGCCGCCAGATGCGTTACCGTCCAAGCCAGCGCGTGGGCAACCGGGCCGGCAACCGTGGCTGCGGCATGGCCAAGTGTTGCAGAACCGAAACCTGCGGCCATTTCAATGAGGCCGGCGATCAGGGCCGCGGCTACCAGCGGTAGCAGGATCAGGCCGTTGATAATCGCCAGCGGATTAAATTGATTATAGTGGTATGCCACAAGCGGCAGGGCTACAAAAGACCCGACCATATTGGCGGTGGTAATGGCGGCAAGCCACGCCAAGGCACTAACTTTTAACATAGCCCAGCGACTGCCAATGGCTCGAGCGATATCACCCTGCCGCGTAAGCCAGGCGTGAAAAAATACCCGATGCACACGGTGAGCCAGGAGAATAAGCCCCAGTGTGACGATGAAGCTAAGTTGGAACGGCGGCTGAAATAATTCCGCAGGCCGCCAGAGCGTGACCACCAGCGCGGTGGTCGCAAGGATATTGAGCACCCGGACTGGCCGCCCTAACATCCAGGAGATCAGCACCAAGCCCGTTCCGACGGCCGCGCGGACCACGGGCGGCCCGCAAGGCGTCATAAGCATGTAAATAAATACAAGAATAAGAGTTGCCAGGGCGCGACGCCGCGGGCGGTGAATGAAGAACTTAAGCAGCAGCCAAATCGCGGCAGCAATAATGACGACATGCATGCCGGACAGCGCCAGCAGATGGGCCGCTCCGGCGCGTGAGAAAGCTCTGGCCAGCGGGCGGATAGCGGGATCACGGTAGCCCAGCAACAAAGCGATTAACGCATAACCGTCAGTACGTTGATTTTTCGGATGATCCGCAATGAGCGTTTTACGCAGGTGCGATCTCCAGGCGTCCAGCCAGCCGCTCAGGGGAAAGAGGGTTTGCCTGGTGGAGAGGACATGGATTTGTTCCACCTGCGACGCCGAGAGCTCGGCAAAGACCCGAAACGTCGTGAGGTATTGACGATAGTCAAAACCGCCGGGATTTTCGGACGGCGGTGGTCGCGACAGCCAGCCGGTTAACGCGACGTACTGATTATTGCGCAGAGCCGGCAGATAGCCTGGGACGCGCACGACCACGTTTCCGGTAGTCGGTATCCAGCGACGCTTGATGCGCGTGGCGGTTACGTGGGCAAAAAAAGTGGTTGACGGTCCCACCGCGGAAAACAGAATGCCGCGAGGCGGAGCCGGATGAAACTGTGGCTCGGAAATAATAAGCATACGGGCGGTAATGAATCTGCTACCCTGCATGGGTGCCGCCCGGGCAATGTTATTGCTTGCCAGCAACCGCTGATTTATCTGCCAACGAGCCATTCCCACGGCCACCAGCGTTAAAGCCATAAATCCCCATGCCGTATATCGTGCGAGTCGCGGATAATTGAACATTCGTTCAGACCCAATCCGGTTTAATTTAGTGAGCGCCTCGTTTCCGCCGGCTATCGACTTGTTTGGACACGTGCGATTATCCTGCACTAAAGCCGCCCCGAGCAGCAGCAACAGTGCAGCGATAAAAAACGCGGCTGCGGCTATCCATACTGCGGTCATTGGAAGGTTGGTATAGCGGCCGAGGATAATTCCAATGATGAACAGCACCGCCGCAATAACCATAGGATCGGTGTACAACCACTTTTTCGGATACGGATGATCTATTGCGATAGGTTCCAATTCATCCCTTGCCGACGCAGGCGTAAAATAAGACTTCCGGATTCAGGTAACCGCCATGTTGCCGGAAATAAAATGATTGTCAACGCCGCGTGTCCCCTCAGGCACCAGAGGGCGCGACAAAGCAGCGGTCGCAGTATTTGTTTTTTGGCGGCGGGATGCTTTTATGGCGGACCCACCACCGGCGAAGCCGGCGGCTTTGTGGCATTTCCCTGCCGGTCAGTGTGCCGTGGAAATATCGCCACCCCCCTGCCGGGCAGTGGCCAGGAAGGGGCATTTTATGGTAAAATACGGTATTCAATAGCGGCTGGAGTTGGCCGCCCCTACGGCGACGGACGCCACGAAAATAAACGGTAGAGGAACGCTATAATGCTCGAAAATGAATCCCGGATAACTGATCTGCAAATTGAAACGGAACTTTCCGAAAGTTATCTCACATACGCCATGAGCACGATTATGGATCGTGCTCTGCCCGATGTCCGCGACGGCCTGAAGCCCTCGCAGCGGCGAATTCTCGTAGCCATGAATGATTTGCAGCTTGGGCCTCGCTCGAAACACCGTAAATGCGCCAAGATCGCCGGCGACACGTCGGGAAATTACCACCCGCACGGTGAAGCAGTCATTTATCCCACACTGGTGCGTATGGCCCAAAGTTGGAATATGCGGCACCTGCTGGTGGATGGACAGGGAAACTTTGGTTCACTGGATGGTGATCCACCGGCTGCCATGCGGTACACCGAAGCGCGTATGGCCGAAGCCGCGGCGGAAATGATGGAGGATTTAAAGGAAGACACCGTTGATTTTATCCCCAATTATGATGAAGTCCGGATGGAACCAACAGTATTACCCAGCAAATTCCCCAATTTGCTGGTGAACGGGTCGCAGGGGATTGCCGTGGGCATGGCCACGAGTCTACCACCGCATAATTTGCGTGAAGTTTGTGATGGCATCATTAAAATGATTGATGAGCCCACAAGCACGGTGCGCGATCTCATGAAAATCATTAAAGGCCCGGATTTCCCCACCGGCGGCGTAATCTGCGGGCGATCCGGCATTGTCGACGGTTACGAGACCGGCCGTGGCAAGGTAACCGTGCGCGGCAGAGTGCATACTGAACAGCTCAAAGGCAGTAAAGAACAAATTGTCATTACCGAAATTCCGTACCAGGTTTTGAAGAAAACCATTATCGAATCCATCGCGGAACGGGTAAAAGAAGAGCAGATCAAAGACATTTCCGATGTGCGTGATGAATCGGATCGGGAGCACGCGGTGCGCGTGGTGGTGGAACTGAAGCGCGATGCGGACCCCAACGTGGTGATCAATCAGTTGTATCAATACACACCGCTGCAAAGCACCATTTCCATTATTAATATTGCCCTGGTGAATCGGCAGCCGCGCACGCTAAGCATCCGCGATATGATTGAACAGTTTATTCTGCATCGCAAGGAAGTCATTCGTCGGCGGACCGCATTTCGCCTGAAAAAAGCCCGGCAACGCGCCCATATTCTGGAAGGCTTGATTCTGGCGTTGGCGGATATTCACACGGAAGAAGTCAACGGCAAATCCACCGGCGGAAAAATTGAAGTCATGGGCATTATTGAGCTGTTGCGCAATCGCAAAATTAGCCCGGATGTCCCCACCGCCAAAGCCAACTTGATGCGTAAGCGCTTCACGATCGATGAAGCACTGACCTGGAAGGCGGCCATTCCTAAAGCGTTTAAGAAACGCATTGATCAGGCGACGACGGAAATCGGCGGCATGTTATTGTCTTCCGCACAGGCGGATGCGATTCTATCCATGCAGTTGCAGCGCCTAGTGGGTCTGGAAATTGACAAACTCACAGAGGAATACAACAAACTCGTGGGAGAAATTGAAGATTTTGAGCTGATTTTAAGCGATGAAAAGCGTGTGTTGGATATCATCCGCGAGGATACCATTGAACTGAAAGACAAATTCGGCGACGACCGCCGCACGCAAATCACCAACGACGCCACCGATATTAACATCGAAGACCTTATCGCCGACGAGCAGGTGGTGGTTACCATTAGCCATGAGGGATATATCAAGCGTATGCCGCTGGATACGTACCGCAAACAGGGTCGCGGCGGCCGGGGTATTGTCGGGGCGGATTCCAAGGAAGGGGATTTTATTGAACATCTGTTTATTGGTTCCACGCATGATTACCTGATGTTCTTTACCAATCTGGGCCGGTGCTATTGGCAAAAAGTTTATGACGTGCCGCAAATGAGTCGGCAAAGCAAGGGCCGGTCGATCGCCAATCTGGTGGAGATGCAGGCCGATGAAAAACTTGCGGCGGTTCTGGTGGTGCGGGATTTCTCAGATGAAGCCAAGCATCTGGTGATGACCACGGCCAAGGGGATTATAAAAAAGACGCTCTTGAAGGCGTATGGCAATCCGATGAAGCGCGGCATTATTGCCATTGGGCTGGATAAAGGGGACAGCGTGATCGGCGTGGGGGTTACCAACGGCAAGGATCAGATTGTCCTGGCCACCCGCGGCGGCATGGCGGTGCGCTTTGAAGAAACCGAAGTGCGCGACATGGGCCGGCAGGCCGGCGGCGTCAAAGGCGTGGAACTGGATAAAGATGACGAAGTTGTGGAAATGGTCATCGTGCCGCAGGGGCTGGATCATGGCGATAACCAAGTCACGCTGCTGACGGCGTGTGAGCACGGTTACGGCAAACGCACGCGTGTGGAAGAATACCGCCTGACCCATCGCGGCGGCAAAGGCGTTATTAATATCCGCACAACGGATCGGAACGGTGCCGTGGTATCGGTCAAACCGGTGACGGATAACGACGAACTCATGATGATCACCCACAATGGACAGGTGGTGCGCATCGGCGTCACTGGCGAACTGCGTGAAATGGGCCGCGCGACCCAAGGCGTCCGCCTGATCCGCCTGGACGAAGGCGACATCCTGGTGAACGTCGCCCGCGTCGCCCCCGAAGAAAAAGACGACGAAACCCCACTGCTGGACGGCGCGGGGAAGTGAGTTAAAGACTGCCGAGACGACTGATTCCGAAAGGTACGCCACTCGGTACGCTCGAACAATCGGAGCGGCAGGAATGAGTCGGATAAATTAACGTCAGGCTTTGGCGGTACAATATTTGTCTTATCGACGAACGCGACGGCTCCCTGAACTGGACAAATTACTGTGGAACGTATGATTTCCACTGGAAATTAATCCGTTCGCGGTGTTGCCGCAGGAACTGCGGCTCCGGATGAAAATCTATTGGGGGCCGATATATCGTGTGCTGGCTTAAGATGACGGATAATGTCTGGCTTGCGGTAGTTCTGATTAAGACTCGATTGTCGTCTGCCAAGGTAAAGTAGCCCTGTTCGAAAAGTGCGTCATGTATAAGACACATCGTGATCACGTTATGAAGATTGGCTCGGCCTTCAATATTGTCCGCCCATCGCGCGATATGTGCTGCTCGCAGGAACCCCTGATCACGCACGTCGCAGAGCGCACAGCAGCCGTGATAGTTCTCTAGTGTCAAGGCCCTGATCCGATCTTGGCCTTTACGGTGCCGTGCCAAAACAACAACGTCTTCTGCGGTGATGTCACCGATCTTCAGCTTGCCTCGCTTGATGGCGAAATCGAGCGCCTCATCTGGAAGGTCCTCCGTCTCAATCTGCAAGGGGGAGTCGAGGATTAAATATTTTCCGTTACCAAAGAATTCAATGAGTTGCTCATCCCGCAACTCCTGCAAAACTCTGCTGACGGTCTGATCGGGAGTATTGCCTAGGCTGGCCGCCTCACCAATCATGGCGTTGCGCTCTTCCAGGAGGAAGCTTTGACGGTCAATGCTACGCGTTCCGTGACGCATACTGAACCGGTGCAGAGCGCTAAGTACAACATCTCGCCATTTCATTGTCAGTATTTTCCTTAAAATTATTCTGAACCGTGATTCTATTTCAACATCCACGGTACTATTGCTGCCTTAATTATATCCGCAGGTGTTTGTTGCGCGTGGGAAGAGAAAGTATGATACTATTATTGGGAATTCAGGGAGCGTCCGTTGCACGTAAAGATCGCGGTTATGACTGCAGAACACACACACAAACCCAAGCTACCCATGTACACGAATTGCGTGATGGAGAACGCAAGTCTGTATTTCATTTGTCCGATAACGATATTTTTGTTCGCACCGGACGGCAACTCATAGAGGCTGGTCAACTTAATATCAGCATTGAACTATGGAGGCAGGAACTCGACCTGATGTTCGCGTATGTCAAAGAATGGTGCGAGACCCCTAACCGGCGAATCCGCACCTGTATTTGCGAACCCCGGCGGGCCCGCCTGATGTTGCATTTTATTCCAGCAGGTGAGCAATTCGATTTCGATCTGGCCGACGCTATTGCGGAGTTGGACAGTTATTTGTGCCGCAATTATAAGAATGTCGGCTTGGTGGAGGCCGGCCAGATTCCATGGAATGAAGTAGATCGCTTCGTCAATTATTCTCTTTGTTTTGTGATTTATGGCGAACATCCAGTCGCATCTGAACCAGTGGGTTCATAACCGATCCCTTCTGGAACATATCCCTGCGAACTGTCCTGCTGCGCTCCCGCTCCGCAGGGTTTAATCCGGGGTTTATTTCGGCTAGACTACTTTATTGCACGCTGCGGGCGTGCGTAAGATAGAGGAGTTGGTTGTTATGCGTTATCGTTTGATTCCGGGTACAGAACTACGGGTTTCTGAACTGTCTTTTGGCAATTTTATTTTTGGCAGCTTTATGTGGGGGAAGGGACCGGCGGATGAGCCGGAGGGAATTCGCCTGCAAAATCGGGCGTTTGAGCTGGGGGTGAATTTTTTTGATACGGCTGATGCTTATGATAATGGCCGGGCGGAAAAACTTATGGTGGAAACGCTGCGTTTTGCCGGGCGTGAAAATATTATCCTTTCCACCAAATTCGGATACGACTTTTATGGCGATCCGGGCACGGAGGGTTCGCATAAGGAACGCAAACAGGATTTTTCTCCGGCATTTATTCAAAAAGCTCTGGAAGAATCGCTCAAACGGTTACAAACGGATCATATTGATCTGTGGCAGGCGCATAACATCAAGCTGCCGCAGATGAATGATACACTTGTTGATGCACTGAATAAGCTCCAAAAGCAGGGAAAAATCCGCCACTGGGGAATTGCGTTGGGGCCGGCCATCGGCTGGCGGGAAGAGGGGGTGGTGGCATTAAAAGATTGGAAAGTCGCAACGGTGCAAACCGTGTTTAATATGCTCGAACAGCACCCCGGTAGAGAATTTTGCGAGCTGGCCCAGGAGTTAGGTGTCGGCGGCATTATCAGCCGCGTACCGCACAGCTCGGGCATTTTGCAGGACCTTTACACGGAAGATTCCACGTTTACTGATCACCGCAAGTTCCGCGATCGTAACTGGCTGATCTACGGGTTAAAAAAGGTTGAAAAACTGCGGCACATTCAAAAACGTCACGGCTGTACGATGGGGCAATTGGCCCTGAAATGGCTGTTGACGTGGCCCAGTTGTGTTAGTGCGCAACCGAACATCGCCACCGAAGCCGAGCTTAATGAATTTGTGGCCGCGTGTGATGGCACCTTACTTACCAGCGAGGAAATGCGGGAAATTCAGGACTTGGTGGAAAGCGACTTTGGCTTCGGAGCCGACGCCCATGCCTGCGATGTTAAAAGCAGCGTATCCGTTTCCGGTGTAGCGCGA
Source organism: Phycisphaerales bacterium (assembly GCA_027366115.1). Lineage (GTDB taxonomy): Bacteria > Planctomycetota > Phycisphaerae > WQYP01 > WQYP01 > JAMDCX01. Next base: position 2,191 of record DAHXLH010000300.1, on the reverse strand, counting down.
AGCAGCTATCAGAAAGGCCAGAGTGTTCCCAGCCTGCCGTTTGCCGGCCCGGAACATAAATTAACCGTTGGTCTGGCTGGGGTACGCGGATAAATGCGGTCACTGCATGGCTGGTCACAAGCGAAAATCCGGATGGCAGCGGCGAGTTATCACGGGCAAAAACTGTCGTTTAGAGGCTTGCCGCATATATAATCGCCAGCCATCCCGCCGGGCATAGTGGCCGAGAGCCTATCGGGCGCGTATGATGGAACGTGTCTTAGATGGACACAGTTAAGAAAGTAATTGGAAGTAAACACAATGACACTTTTTGATTCCCAAGGTCGCCCGGTTTCCCCGATTGCCAATCCGGTGCAGCAGGCATTTTCTCCAGAGATGGCCGCGCCGTCAGATCACATGCCGCTGCGCCCGCGGATTGCGGAATATCAGCGATGGCGGCAAATGACCGTGGATGAAATGTTGCTGGAGAACCGCGTGGTGTTTCTGGTGGGCGAAATTGATCACGCCTCCGCCACTGGCGTGATTATGCGATTGCTGTATCTGCAATCCATCCGCAAAGATCAGGATATTAACTTGTATGTGAACTCCCCCGGCGGAGCTGTGGATGATACGCTGGCGATTTACGACACCATGAAGTTCATGACATGCGATGTGGCGACATTCTGTGTCGGCAAGGCCATGAGCGGCGGTGCGGTGGTACTGGCCGCCGGCACCAAAGGCAAGCGGTATGCCTTACCCCATGCAAAAGTGATGATTCACCAGCCGTTTGGCGGCATCTATGGCCAAACGGCGGATATCGCCATCCAGGCGGAAGAAATCCTGAAAACAAAAGAAACGCTCACCGATCTACTGGCGAAACTCACCGGGCAACCGCGTGAAAAAGTCGCGGAAGATCAGGAACGCGATAAATATTTTGATGCCAAAGAAGCGAAAGCCTATGGCCTGGTGGATGAAGTGCTGGAAGAAACGGATAAGGCCGCGAAGGAAGCTATTGCCAAAAGCCAGATGGCCCGGCCTTCATGACTTCCAGTACCGATAGGTAAGCAGTGGTACAACGCGTTCACATGCTGCGGGCGGTTAAACATTGGAATTCCGCATCACATCTTTTCAAGCGTTAAGGAGAGATCGTGAAAATTGCCATTTATGCCGCGCCGCTGGTCACCCGACATATTACGGGCGTTGAGCAGCTTGCCCGAAATATTGTCGCCCAATGGATCACGTTGGCAACCGAACATACCTTTTTCATGCTGCTTGAAGATCATCTCCCGTATCAGCGGGATTTTGATTCCAGTGTGATTGATGCCTTACCGTCCAACTTCCACGTTACTCGTATACATCCTGAGCGGCGATTTTCCACCATGGAAAGCATTGAAGGGTTATGGCGACGGAATGCAGCCCGGCCGGGCGGAAGAGAGCCGTGGGATATATTGCACAGCTTTTCGCCGTGGCTCCCGCGTGCTTCAGTGGCCCCGATGGTTCACACCATTCATGATTTATCCTGCGAACTTGATCCACATGTGCGCCGCACGCATGAAGGCGCCAGGCAACGAGAAATTCACCGCTCGGCTGTGCAGCGAGCCAGCCGTACCATTGCGGTATCCCAGCAGACACGTGATGACATCATTGCCTTGTATAAAGTGCCACAGACTCGTGTAGATATTATTCATAACGGCATTAATCCGACATTTACTTCCGAGGCGGACACCGAATTGCATCAGCAGCTCATTGAGCATTTTCATACTGATCGTCGTTATATTCTGATGGTGGGATCGGACATTCCGCGGCGTAATTATCAGCGGGTCTGGCCGGCTATGGTGCGGGTACTGCGTGCCCATCCCCGCCTGCAACTGATCATGGCCGGCCGCAACCGCTGGAATCAGACCGCGTTATATCACCGCATCAGCGCGGAAGGTTTTCTCGGGCGGGTCACGTTTATCGAATCGCCTTCCGACAAGGTGCTGGCGCAGCTGTACCGTGATGCGATGTTAACCTGTTGCGGGTCCAGCTTTGAAGGTTTTGGATTGTCCGTACTGGAAGCGATGGCTTGCGGCTGTGCGGTGGCCTGCAGTGATATGATGTCTCTGCGAGAATTGGCTGGTGATGCGGTACTCTATTTTTCCCACGATGAAGAAGATTCCATGGCCGAGGCGATCTCATCGTTGGCGGATGATCCGGAATTTCGCCGGCAACTGCG
>DAHXLH010000004.1:0-10225 GCA_027366115.1 Phycisphaerales bacterium | reverse complement strand
GGCCATATCCGGTGGCCACTGGCGGCGAGCAAGTATGCAAGAGCACGTGACAAAGCCCTTTTGGGGGATGGTGTAACGGTAGCACAGCAGATTTTGGTTCTGCTTGTTCTGGTTCGAATCCAGATCCCCCAGTTTTGGCCGAAGGCCAAAACAGAGCAGGAGAGGTTGGAGCAGGGGAACAGGTGAGCACATAAGGCTGGGGCAGGAAGGTTGCTGCTCACGCGGGCAGACAGGGCCCTCCTGCGGTCTACTGCTCTACTTTCTACTGTTCAAAACCTTTTGGCCGGAGGCCAAAACAGAGCAGGAGAAGTTGGAGCAGGAGATCAGGTGAGCACATACGGCTGGGTACAAAAAAGTCGTTGCCGCATCCGCGAAAGTTCCACCTGCGGTCACCTGTTCACCTGTTCAACTGCTCAGGGCTTTTTTTGCCCGCAGGCAAAAAAATAGAGCGGGTGAATGTAGAGCAGGGGAACAGGTGAGCACATACGGCTGAAGCAGGAGAGTTGCTGCTCACGCGGGCGAGAAAAAACAGAGTCCCGATGCATCGGGGTGGTCTTCTGCTCAGGGCTTTTTTTGCCCGCAGGCAAAAAAATAGAGCAGGTGAATGTAGAGCAGGAGATCAGGTGAGCACATACGGCTGGGTACAAAAAAGTCGTTGCCGCATCCGCGAAAGTTCCACCTGCGGTCACCTGTTCAACTGTTCAACTGCTCAGGGCTTTTTTTGCCCGCAGGCAAAAAAATAGAGCAGGGGAATGTAGAGCAGGGGAACAGGTGAGCACATACGGCTGGGGCAGGAGAGTGCTTATTCAGGGCGTGTTAGACGTATTCCTGCGGATTGTTGTTGGCTTGCTGAAAGCGGCACATCGGTAAGTTTGTTTTCTGAAATTAAAGGGATATATCGTTTATGCCTGTTGCCGCTATTATTCTCGCCGCGGGTAAATCCACCCGCATGAAAAGCTCCCGGGTTAAAGTGCTGCATGAAATCTGCGGACGATCCATGCTGGCATACGTGCTTGATGCCGTGCGGGCGGCGGGGGCACAGCGGGTTGTCGTGGTGGTGGGACATGATCGGGAATCGGTCATGCGGGAGTTTGCACAGCAATCGGATATCGTATGGGTGCATCAACAGGAACAAAAAGGCACCGGTCATGCCGTTCAGGTGTGCCGGGAGGCGCTCAAAGATTTCACCGGCGAGGTATTTGTACTCGCTGGTGATGGCCCCTTGATTCGCGCTGAAACCCTGTCGCGGATCGTGGAAGAACATCACAGCGCGCGTGCGGCGATGACGTTGGCGACAAGTGTCATTGACAATCCGACCGGTTATGGCCGTATTGTGCGCGATCAGGCGGGTGAAATGATGGCGATCGTGGAAGAAAAAGATGCCTCATCCGATCAAAAGGCCATAAATGAAGTAAATCCATCGTATTATTTGTTTGATGCACAGGCACTTTTCAGCGCTTTGGACCGAATCAGGCCAAATAATCAGAAAGGCGAATATTATTTAACGGATACGCTGGCCATATTGCGAAGTGACGGCCAGAAGGTAAGAGCTGTGGCGGCGGTGCCCGCGGAGGACATTTTAAGCATCAATTCAAGGCGGGAACTGGCGGTGGTAAACCGGGTTATGCAACGCCGAATTCAGGCTGCGATAATGGATTCAGGGGTAACAATTGTCAGCCCGGAGAACACTTGGATTGAATTTGGGGCGAAAATCGGTCAAGATACTGTGCTCGAAGCGTTCACATGGATTGGCGCGGGGGCGATAATCGCGCCCGCGAGCCATGTGTCGGCCTCTGTGGTCATTGGCCGAGACGGGAAATATCCCGCATAGCAACGGGCGGAATTGAGCGCGCAGGTTCGCGACGGATTTGCAGAAATCTGCCGGGCAGGTTTTTGTTTCATGGATGAAAAACTCGGCATGGCGCGGCGACGCGCCACCGGGGAAGTTTTGTTTTGAGAATGGCGAAAGATTATTCATCGGGTATTTGACAATGTGTGATCTGCAAAATGAATTGAAGATTTTCGCCGGCCGGTCCAATCCGGGTCTTACGAAAAACATTTGTGATCACATCGGCATTCCGTTGGGGAAGGCCCGGACGGAAAGCTTCCCGGACGGGGAGTTGATCGTCAAACTTGATGAAGATGTTCGCGGCCGAGACTGCTTTATTGTTCAGCCCACGTGCCAGCCGGTCAATGATACGCTCATTGAATTGCTGATCTGGGTGGATTGCCTGATGCGAGCGTCCGCCATGCGGATCACGGCGGTGGTACCGTATTTTGGTTATGCCCGGCAGGATCGCAAAAGCGAGGGGCGAACCCCGATTACCGCAAAGATGGTGGCCAATATCATAACCGCGGCGGGAGTTGACCGGGTGATTGCCATGGACCTTCACGCCGCGCAGGTACAGGGATTTTTCGATTTGCCGGTGGATCATCTTCTGGCGTCACCGGTATTTGTGGCATGGTACAAAAAGCAACTGCCGGAACTTGGCCGCCTCGCGATTGTGTCACCGGATCCGGGAAATCTTAAAGCCGCCAGTTATTATGCGGAAGTGCTCGGCGGCGATCTGGCGTTTATTGATAAGCGCCGGCAATCGAGCACCAAAGTGACCATGTCCGCGATTGTGGGCGATGTTAAAGATAAAACGGTGCTGATGTTTGACGACATGATCACCACGGGTGGAACCGTCTCTGAAGCCAGCAGAATTCTCATGGACCATGGAGCCAAGGCGGTGCATATTGCGGCAACGCACGGCATATTCGCCGGCAACGCGGTTGAACGCATGGCCAAAAGTCCCATTGAAAAAATTGTTATCACGGATACGGTTCCGATGGATTCCCGCCTCGAGCCGATTCGTGAACGGCTTGTGGTTTTGTCGGTCGCGGATCTGCTGGGTGAGGCCATTAAACGCATTCACCTGAATCAGTCCGTATCCATACTTTTTGATAATGGTGGCAACGGCGGCAAACGGTAAAAAAACGTAAACAACTGGAATGGATATTTTTGTCAATAACACTCATTAAGAGGAGAATCAGCCATGGTGGCAGCAACTGAACACAAACGTCATACCCTGGAAGTAAGCCTGCGCAGCGCACCGGGGCGCAAAGGCGCGGAGCACCTGCGGAAAAACGGCAAAATCCCCGGTGTGGTGTATGGACTGGCCAAAGAGAACCTGCCGATTGAGATTGGTGCCAAAGAAACGGAACGCGCCATTCACTCCGGCACGCATCTGGTGGATATCAAACTCAATGGTTCCGTGGAGCACGTTCTGATTCAGGATGTGCAGTACGATCATCTGCAGATGGCCATTGAGCATGTTGATTTCATGCGCATTGACCCCACGCACAAAGTGCGGGTTAAAGTGCCTCTGGACTTCCGTGGAACACCCAAGGGTGCCAAAGAAGGCGGCATCCTGGAAGTGCAGATTTCCGAGCTTGAGCTTGAGGTTCTGCCGCTGGAAATTCCAGACAGAATTCGTTTTGATGTGGAACATCTGGAACTCCACGGTCTGGTGCATGCCAAGGAAATTCCGCTGCCATCCGGAGCCCGGTTGCTAAGTCCGCCACCGGACCAGATTCTCTGCCAGGTACGCACAGTCAAGGAAGTGACGCCGGAAGAGACCGCGGCGGCCGGCCCGGCGGAACCGGAAGTCATTGGCAAGAAACCGGCGGAAGAAGGCGAAGCCGCCACTGCGGCCGCCGGAAAAGCCCCGGCTGCGGCCAAAAAAGAAGCGCCCGCGAAGAAATAATCACGGGTTCATTCACCCGGTGCCATGTGACCTGTTCAGATTTGGCCGCATGATTGCACGGGAACTGATATCGGTTTGGCGCAAAGGAAAGTCCCGGTGCGCCGGGACGGGCAGGACGGCATGAAACTTGTTGCCGGTTTAGGAAATCCCGGTGCCGAATATGCCCGCACCCGGCATAATGCCGGTTTTATGGTGCTGGACATGCTGGCCGGACAATCCGGGGAACGCTGGAAATCCGGGTTTGACGGCTTATGCTGCCAGATGGTTTGCGGCGCGGAGAAAATTCTGCTGCTCAAGCCGGCAACATATATGAATCGCAGCGGGCAATCGGTGGCTCAGGCCATGCGCTTTCATCATTTGGGCATTGCCGACCTGCTGGTGGTGGTGGATGATATACATCTGCCATGCGGAACGATGCGGCTGCGAGCGGGTGGCTCAAGCGGCGGCCACAACGGCCTGGCGGATGTGCAGCGGCACATGGGACCGTTTGTTGAGGCTTCCCCGCAGGCGGCCATGCAATATTCCCGCCTGCGGATCGGCGTGGATGAGCCTGGGCGCGTACCGCTGGAGGCGTATGTGCTGTCGGCATTTTCGCCCGGGCAATGGGCGGCGGTGCAGACGGCTTTGAATCAGGCCGCGGAGGCGGTACAATACTGGGCTTTGCATGGCGTAGAGAAGGCGATGAATCGCTTTAACGTCGGCAACGAGGGTTCGGAGAAGTAATAGTTTTATTGTGCCCGGCGGTGAAACCCATGGTGGCGCGTGTTGCGCTGCTCGCCGTCTGGAGCGAATTGGAGCGTTTATGGCTATCCATATCCGGCAGTACGAGGCAATGTTTCTTCTCAATGCGGGCTACGCGAGCGGCAATTGGGATGCGGCGAAGGCGGAGGTGGAACATATTCTTCACCGTGCCAACGCCGAGATACTTCATCTGAGAAAATGGGATGAACGCCGCCTTGCTTACCCCATCAAAGGCAACAAACGAGGCGTATATGTTCTGGTGTTCTTCAAGGCTGAAGGGCCGAAGATTGCCGGCATTGAACGTGATGCCCAGCTTTCGGAGAATATTCTCCGCGTTCTGGTTATCAAAGCCGAGCACCTGGCATTGAAGGATGTTGAAGCCATGCTGCCGCAGCAGCCGATTGTTGAAGATCATTTTGGCCGCCACACATCGTCGCGTCGGGCAGATCGGGATCGTGCGCCGAGTGCCGATGCAAGCGAACCGGTCGTTGATGCGATTGAAGACACGGTCGTTGATATCGCGGATGGCAAGTAAGTTCAGATGCCGCGCCGCGGCATAAAGGCGATCCCGTGCCGCCGGCGTTGATACCGGGGCGGAATCAGGAGCGATCATGGCCAATCTTAACAAAGTGTTTCTGATGGGTAATCTTACGCGCGATCCGCAGTTAAGTTATCTGCCCAGTCAGACGCCAGTTTGTGAAATGGGTCTGGCTGTCAATCGCCGCTGGAACGGGCAGGATGGCCAGCCGCGCGAGGAAGTCACCTTCGTGGATTGTGTTTCCTACGGTCGGCAGGCCGAAACGCTTTCCAAATACCTGCGCAAAGGCAAACCGGTATTTATTGAGGGACGACTGAAACTCGATCAGTGGGAAGCTCAGGATGGCACCAAGCGCAGCCGCATGCGGGTGATCGTGGAAGGCTTCCAGTTTATCGACAGCCGCCCCGCCGGAGGTGGTGATTCCGCCGCCCCTGAAGATGAGTCCGGCGCACCGGCAGCAAGACCCGCCTATCGCCCCGCCGCACGCACCGTACCGGCCCGGCCGGCACCGAATGAAGCGCCGCCACCGGAGATGGATGCACCGCCGATCCGGGAGGATGATATCCCGTTTTGACCGCAGCGTTAAATTTTGATTGAAGTAAGTTTGAGACGTTTTAAAACACCGAGGTATACGATGAAAGTATTATTAACTGACACCATTGAAAAAATTGGAACCGTTGGCGAAGTCGTGGATGTCCGCGATGGTTACGCCCGCAATTATCTGTTGCCCCACAACTTGGCGATTGCGCCAACCGACGGCAATATCAAACGCTATGAAGCCGCCCGTAAGGAATATGAAGCCAAGCTCAAGCTTTTGCGCGAGCAAAAAGAAAAACTGATTTTGGCGATGGAAGGACTGGAAATTACCATTGCCCGCGCTTCCAACGAAGAAGGGCATCTCTTTGGCTCGGTTTCCCGGCGCGACATTGCCGAAGAACTGCAGAAACTTGGACATGCGGTTGATGCCGATGATGTGCGACTTGATGAGCCGCTGCGTCGTATTGATACCTTCCAGGTTCCGGTTCAATTGGCGGGCGACTTGAAGTGCCAGATTAAGGTGTGGGTTGTTCGTGAAAAGCCCGCCGATGGCCAACCCGCGGAGACCTCCGACGCCTCGGAAGCCGCCGCTGCGGCCCCGTCCGGCGATGGCGGCGAACCGGCCTGATCGCAAAGCGGCATAAGCCCCGGAAGCATAAACCCGCGCACCGCCGGCATATAAACAATACGATTTTGTGCTGTGCGGCAATGAACGGCAGATGTCATCTGGCGCGGAAAACCCGTGGATACATTTTTATCAATCAGATCAGATTGATCGTTGATCATGCGTGGCCGCAAGCGGTTGCACATGGCGGCCATTGGGTGCCGCGCATCGGGTACGTATGGTTCCATTTCAATCAGTTGCCGTTACTTCAGACAAGCACCCATCCGCCGGCCTATAATCGCAGACACCGGTGCGGTTGAGTCCTTGATGGAGTGCTTTGGCGTGGGATCCGTTTTACATTGGTTCAGACAGGATTTTCGGGCGCGGGATAATGTCGCGCTGGCGGCGGCCTGCCGCATGGGCGATTCCGTGGTCGGGGTATTTTGCATTGATACGCGATGGTTTCCCGCGGCGGCGGAAAAAACCGGGGCGTTTCAAGCGACATTCTGGCTCGAATCGCTCCGAGAACTTTCCACCACGCTTGGCAAACTCAATATTCCATTGAAAATCATTTCCACGGATGATCCCGTACATGCAATACTGAACCTGGCACAGAAAATAAATGCCCCGGCCATTACGTTCAATAAGCAGTACGAACCGGATCAGATGGCACAAGACCAGCGGCTTTTACGTCAGGCCGCCACAATCGGAATACCAATCAGAGTTTTCAAAGACGCGGTGATTTTTGAAAGCTTTGAGGTCCTGACCGGCAATGAAAATCCGTACACGATTTTTTCGCCGTACAAACGCGCCTGGCTGGGAAAACTGGCGCAATTGCCGCCGCAAGTCAGCGGCCTGCCGAAGAAGCTCTCCACCATGCCGCTGGCCGGCGATCCGGTTCCCACGGCTGAATCATTGGGATATCCCATTGTGACATTACCGATAACACCGGGTGAAAGCGGTGCGGCAGCCATGCTGGAGACATTCACCCGCGGCAGAATCGGCTTTTATCGGCGGGATCGGGATATTCCCGCAGTGGACGGCGTTTCAAGGCTTTCGGCGCACCTGGCCGCCGGCACACTATCCATTCGGCGGTGCGTTAACGCCGCAATCGATCATGGCGCATTATCCGGTTGCGGCGGCGCGGAAACCTGGCTTTCCGAACTGATCTGGCGCGAGTTTTATCGGATGATACTTTTTCATTTTCCGCATACCGCCCACAGCGCCTTTCAGAAAAAATATGAAAGCCTGACCTGGGAAAGCAAGCCGGACCATATCAGCGCCTGGAGCACCGCCCGCACCGGATACCCGATTGTGGATGCCGCGATTCGACAAATTCAGCAGACCGGCTGGATGCATAACCGGCTGCGCATGATTACGGCTATGTTTCTGACCAAAGATCTGGACACGCACTGGCGCATTGGCGAAAAGCTCTTTATGCGGTGGCTCATGGATTATGATCAGGCCAGCAATGTCGGTGGATGGCAATGGAGTGCCGGAACAGGCACGGATGCCGCACCCTATTTTCGCGTGATGAATCCAATTCTTCAGGCCCAGCGGTTTGATCCGGACGGCACATTTGTGAAGCGATTGATTCCGGCCCTGGCGGAGGTGCCGAAAGAATTTGTGCACACGCCGTGGGAAATGCCGCCGCTGTTACAAAGCCAGGCCGGTTGCATAATCGGGCGGGATTATCCCGACCGTGTGGTGGATCATGCGGCGGCCCGCATCCGGGCCATTGCGAAGTTTCAGCATTAGTTCCGGATTCTCCCGCTCGAACAATCTGGAGTTCAGTGCCATAGTAGCAACCATTGGCGCGAATCAGCCGGCAGGGCGAGCCTGGGGCAGCGCTTGCCAATTTGCAGCATGGGCCATCGCGGCAAGCGCGGTATTGTCAGTGTGTGGTTGGGAGTTAGGAGCTAGGAGCTAGGAGTTGGGAGTTAGGAGTTAGTCCCGGCGCGCCGGGATTGAAGCGCTGCGCTTTCAATTTCTTCCAGGTTCCAGGTTCTGATCCGCGAACTCCAGCGAGACAGTATTATCAGTGTTAACAGTATTGTCAGTATTGTCAGTATTGTCAGTATTATCAGTATATTCAGTATTGATCAGTATTGGTCAGTAGATTCAGTACCTGTCCCATGTGCCGAGAATCGTTGCTTCCCGGCGAGCCGGGACTCGTTGACGCCCCCCCCGTATCCGCGTCATCCGCGCTATCCGCGGTACTCTTTCGTCACTGAGGTGATACGGAAGGTGAAAAAACCGCCCCCGCGCACGGGGTAAAGCTCCTGCGCGGATATTCAAGAACTTGGTGAAGAATTTCCAACACCCGAAAATCCAAAGCAATACCACGGCCCACGCCGTCGCACCAAAGAACCCATTCGATTCTCCCCAGCAGATTCCCGACACCGGCTTGGGTTCCCCGTTCTCGCGATGCGATTTCCGTCACCTTGCAGCATTTGGCTCCGATGGCCATACCGAACATCAGGGTGTGCTTGCATATAAGTGTATTACTTTGTATAACCTTCCATGATAATATTCGTGCCCGCGGCACCGGAGCTTTGCCGGTACAAAGAAAATGGAACGGAAAAGCACTACCATGCCCGAGGTATGTCCGTTGAGCTGCCCGGAGATAAATATCATGCATCTGATTCCACGATGGCCATCAAGCCCGCAACGCCCGCAACGGCACATCGCAACACTGGCGGTTCTGGCCGCACTGAGTGCGTCTATAACCTACGGCAAGCCCGGCTCCCAAGATGCTTCCCGAACCATGCCGCCGGCTGGTGCGCCCGCAAAAGCTGCCGCAAACAAGTCCGCCGCGATCATGCTGCTTTCGGCCGGTAGCGCGCACGCCCCGGCACCGCCAGCCTCGCCGAGCGTTAAAGCCCCCGCACCGGGAACCGCTCCCGGCTCTTTTTCCGCTTTCACCCATGCGTTGTTAACCCGTGATACGCTCACTGGAAACTGGTGGGGATTACGCGGAAATATGGAATCACATGGCCTTACGCCCACCATTACACTGCTGCAGGCCGGCAGTGAAAATTTCTCCGGTGGTATTCGCACCAACCGGATCGACTGGCGATATCGGCTTGATGTATCGTTGACACTCGACACCCGAAGACTTTTCGGGTGGAAAGGCGGTACCGCCTTTGTCGATTTTATGGCGCACGGCGGACAGAATCCGGCGAATGATCTGGTAGGTGCCCTTCAGGCCGTCAGCGCAATTGACCAGAACCCGGCAACGCGGCTGGATCAGATCTGGTACCGGCAGGATTTCCTGCAGGGCAAGCTCTGGTTCAAGCTGGGACGAATTGATACCACTTACGATTTTGACAATATCCGTGATGCGCAGGCGTTTCTCAACGGATCCTTCGGCTTTGCGCCATCGATTTTTGTCTTTCCCAGCTATCCGTTTTCGGCATGGGGCGGGGAAGTGTTATGGCACCCCGTGGCGAATGTGACGCTCCACGGCGGGTTATTTGACGGCAATACTGAAAATACGTTGCCGAATGTTGCGTCCTCCAATCCCAATGCCATTGAAAATCCGTATGGTATTCTGGCATTGGCTGAAGAAAGCCTGAACTGGCGGATCGGTACAGATCACCTCGGCGGAATATTTACGCTGGGCCAATGGTATCACACCGGCAAGTTTGAACGCTATTCCGGCTCAAGTGTTCAAGGGGCTGATGGATTTTACGCTTATCTGGATCAGACACTGTGGAGATTTGCGCATGCCAGGGGCCAGGCCGCTTCACGCATTGGAGCGTTTGTGCAGTATGCCTGGGCCAACGATCAGTTGACGGAAATTGATCAGAATATCAGCGGCGGGCTGCGGTGGCGCGGCCCGATTCCCGGCCGCCCCGACGACAACACCGGTATAGCCGCAACCTGGGCACACCTGAGTCCCTACGCCCAGACGCCATACAATGATGAACTGGCGATTGAAGGCTTTTATACCGCCCAAGTCACGCCATGGCTGACCGTACAACCGGATTTACAATACATCATTCATCCCGGCGGCATTTATCAAAATGCGCTGGTGGCAACTGTGCAGTTGGG
>DAHXLH010000289.1:0-14660 GCA_027366115.1 Phycisphaerales bacterium | reverse complement strand
GGCCCGTCTGATGAGCCAGGCCATGCGAAAGCTTACCGGTGCCGTCTCCAAGAGCAAAACTCTGGTAATCTTCATCAACCAGATACGCGAAAAAATTGGTGTGATGTTTGGCAATCCCGAAACCACCACGGGTGGAAGGGCCTTGAAATTTTATAGTTCGGTTCGTATTGATATTCGCCGGATCAACACCATTAAAGAAGGTGAAGTGGCCATTGGCAATCACGTGCGGGCCAAGGTTGTAAAAAACAAAATTGCCCCGCCATTCCGCGAAGCGGAATTTGATATTTTGTTTGACAGCGGCATCAGCTATGAAGGCGACCTGTTGGATATTGCCGTGGCTGACAACATTATAGATAAAAGCGGTGCCTGGTTCAGTTATGGTCCAGCCCGTATGGGCCAGGGTAGAGAGCAGGCTCGGCAGTTTCTCAAGGATAATCCGGACGCCACCAAGGAAATTCGGGAAAAAATCCTCGCCAAGCGGCTGGTTGTGCCCATGCCGGAGAAGCCCGCAGCACCCGCGGCAGCGGTAAAGCCTGAGACCAAACCCGCAGCACCCAAGCCTGAGGCAACGCCGGAGCGTCCCGTAGCCAAGGCGGCAGCGGGGCGGTAAACACAAGCATTGCGAAGTGACGCCCGGACAGGCTCATACACAGCACAAGCTGTGGGCTGCGCTGGCTTATGGCCCCCATTTACGGCTTAGGCTTTTCCGCAACTTCGCCTTGCCGCAGTGTAACAGTATCGCTGTTCTGCGTGCCGGATACCACGCACATTACGTGGCTTTCCAGAAGGGGCTGAATGTTTTTTATAACCGCGTACGCCTTGTGCAAACGGAAATTCGGTTTTGCCTGCGGTGGCAGCGTTACCGGAGAATGAGCAAACAGTGGCAGCATGCGCAATTCAATGTTGCCGCGCAATTTCAGCGGAATTCGGTCCAGTGGAAAATCCAGCGGCTTACCATTATAAAAATCATCCACAATCAGTTTTCCGCCCGCATAGACGCGCAGTACATTGCCGATGTAATGGATCCGCAGCAGCAAAGGCAGAGATCGGTCCCGCAGCGGAATGTTGACATGCCAGCGGGTTACGGCATCGGTGTTCCAGTTTTTGCGAATCATCGGATACATTTTTGCCGCCAGGGTCAGATTGGCACGTTTAAGCAGCGTGCATGTAATGTTCGCCGGGGCTTTGACCGCAGCGACATCGGAATAGCGGATAAAATCGCCATCCGCATGGCCTTTGACGTTTTTGCCATCCATGGTTAAGTGCAGCGGTGCCGGCAGAATCGCCAGTGAAAACCCTTCGGTATTTTCGCGCTGTAATTCCAGCGAGTGTCGCATGGGAACCAGTGCATCAGCACTAATCACCGCTCGCCGCGCTGATCCCATCCGGATTTTCCATAAATGCCTGGCTTCGGAAGCATTGAGAATAATAAATTTCACGCGTTTCCCCGTCGGCGTCACAGCACTGATAGCCGTGTTCAGGCCCGGGGTAATATGAGAAATATGAATCACATGGTGCAGATGCGTAACCGTGCCGATTGTCCCCTGCAAGTGTATGCCGGCACCGGGCGCAAGGGCCATTTGCGGTACAATGCCTTTGATGGCCGCGAAAAAATAGTACCGCGCGTTGCCGCTATGAACGTGGCAAATGGGTTCTACCGTCGCGTAGCGAATCATCACGCCATCGCAATTCAGGTTCACCGGCCACCAGCCATAACTCCCGGCCGGAATGGTGATGGGCTTGGCGGGAATTAAAAGTGTGCCGTGATTCTGCTGCAACGCAAATTGCACGTTATGTCTTGCCGGCAACGCATGTTCATATTGATAATTATTGAAAAACAAAAAGCCATTGCGGCCGTTGGATCGCACATCCCATTGCAGGGCGGCACCGCCGGCTTTTCCCTTCATGCGCTGTGGCATAAGAGCGGGCATTAATCCCAGCTTGCCGCCAAAATCATGCAGAAATAACGACTGCTGCCGTAGCAGATTGTATTGCGGTCGCTCCTGCCCGCACGCGCCCAGCGGTGCCTGGAAGTCATAATTAATATAAGGCATATCGTTGTAGTGTTGCGTGGCCAATGTCTCATTAAAGTAGCTTAACTTTCCCCGCAAATCCCAGCCGCCCTGATACATGTAATATCCCTGCCACACCGAACCGTCCGCCAGTTCCGCCAGCGATAATGCCCCAATATCATTGCCGTTAATCCAGATGCGGTGCGCATAACTTGATGCCATACCGCCGCCAATTTCGCAGCATACATAAGGAAACCTGGCAAATTGCTTAGTGTCGCGTCGCGAACGCACGGATGTAAAGTCATACGCATAGGGAAAGCCGTGTGGGGCATTCGTCCAAAAGCCATCAGGATAGTTGCCGAACATGGGCAGCAGTTGCCCGTTGGGAGCGGCCACATTATTCCAGCCCGTCATGTTATAAAATGGCACATCAATACCGTCGCGCCGGGCAATCTGCTTAAGGTGATACAAATAGGGCAGATCGCCACATTCGTTATCCACCTGCACGCCGATAACCGGCCCGCCATTTTTCCAGAGCAGACCCCGCATTTGCCGAGCTATCTGCTGATACAGAGGCTTTACCATGTCAATAAAACGCGGATCATTACTGCGCAGATGCACGCCGGAATGTTCCACCCAGTTTGGAAATCCGCCGTTACGCACCTCACCATGATCCCACGGCCCAAGACGTACCACGGCCAACAAGCCAACTTTTTTGCAATCTTTTAAGAAGCCCCTCAAGTCTCGTCTTCCCCGCCAATCCCAAACACCCTTCTGCTCCTCCTGATAAATCCAGAAAACATACGTGGATACCACATTGATTCCACCGGCTTTCATTTTCCGTAATTCCGTCAGCCAATCTCGACGCGGATATCGGACATAATGAAATTCACCCGCCACCGGAATCCATGGTTTGTCATTAAGTTCAATGCATTGTCGATTAATCGACAAGACCGCTCCATCCGGATTACGGGCTGTACCCATGACCAGGGGACAAGCCTGTGGTACACCGGCTTGCGGAATTGTCACACTTAAAACTGCGGCGTTAAGGTCGTGGGATAAACCGCAAACCGCCATCATTACGGCACAACCTGCTGCTACTGTACGCAACCATTTATACATGCAAAAAGCCTTCTGAAACATATGTCCAAACATCCAAATCGTGAATTTTTACTCTCCACTGCCATGCACTGCCGCTCCTAAAACCCGCATCGCCGGCAGCGCATTTCCGTGCCGGTCGAATAAGGATCGATACGACCATGGATTATGCGCAAAACCCTTCTGATCCGGATTATACTCTGCTCCCCACCACCATACGCCCCGGCCCAGATGGTCAGGCAGTGTTTTAACTATTTTTATTACCGCCTGCGCATACCGTGCCTGTCCCGAAGGACTGAAAGAGAACTGCATTCCCGGCTTGGATTTCCAATTGGCATTGTGGGCGTCGTTAATCCACGGATAAGCCGTTTCCGCAACGATAATCGGTTTGTGCACGGAATCAGCAAGTTTCACAAGTTGCGATCTCAGATTTGTTAATGCGCCGCCCCAGTATGGATAATAGTCATATCCGATGACATCAAAATGCACGCCGTGAGCAATGAGCTGATGATAGAATTCCGGGGCATACGAGAAATCTCCCACTTGGATCATAATTTTGGGTTTATGCGATCCGCTGCCTGCGTAAACACCGGCGATTGCGGCATTCAGCAGCGATGCCAGGCGATTCCACCGCGCTTTATGGTTCACCCAAAGTTTTCCATGCGGCCAAAGCATACCATTATTAATCTCATTGTCCACCAGTACCATATTCGGCATGGCACCAGCCTTCCGCAGTGTCGCAATGACGCGCCGGCAGTACGCCTGCAGTCGCAGTCGCAATTGGGACAACGACAGTTTCTGCCAGGCGGCGGGCGTAAACTGATGCCCTGGGTCCGCCCATGTATCCGAAAAGTGCATGTCTAAAATAAAATAAAAGCCGGCTTTCTTAATTTTCCGGGCCATCGGCAATGTATAGGCCAGATCATTGAGCGTTCCAAGCTTACCCCATCGCGATTTCTCCATGGGCGTCGCGCGATGCCACAGTCGCAAGCGCAGACAGTTACAGCCGGAGTTTTTAAATGCCTGAATTAATCCCACTGACTTATGATTATAACGGTATATGCCCCCATGCGACTGAATGTAGCCAAAGTATGAAACATCCGCACCCGATAGAAAATTATTTCTTGCGGGTGCTGCGCGCAACAGGCTCGGCAGGGCGGTCAGGATCAAAATAAGCAGAAACCAACGGTGCGTTTTTACCTTTCTCCCAAATATGAAGTCGGTACGATCCTGCGTGACAGCGTATTTCATAATGTAACTTCCTGAAATATTAATCTTCATTATCTGATTTTTCGGCGGCGAGTACCATCTCCCAACAGCGCCAGTACGATTGCTGCCGCAAGAAGTGGCAGTGATCTCGGCTCCGGAACGCTTGAGTCGCTTTGCCCCAGCGTATTTAACGTCAGCAATATCCCTGCCTATTGGCCGTTATAGCTGTAACTGCCCCGTTGGATTGAATGTACCCGTAGTCTGAAATATCCGCACCTGTGGAGAATTGCGGCCGCGTCTGCGCACCTGCGGCACCTGCGACCGAGGAAGCGGCGAGGATAATACCACACAAATAGGACCGCTGGCCCGCCAGGCTGGGGGCCTTGAACATTATTGACCACATGGACAATCTCCGTACCTGAATGTTTGCTTATGGATATTCATGGACACGTTACCTCGGCGGACCCGAAAGTCTCCCCGATTAAAAAAGTAACGCCACCTTCAGCAGATGGCGTTACTGATTTGGCGATATCACAAGTTGCACCGCCTTTTATCACTGGGCACGCGTGCCAGGCTTAAACCGTTCGACGACGCTTCAGCAGCAATAACCCTAATGCCCCTAAGGCCATCAGGCCCAAACTTGCCGGCTCGGGAGTCGGCGTCGCATTGGTGATTGCAAGGTTGTTAAAATTGCCGTTGCTGGCACCAGCGCTCACAAGGGTGGCCTCCATTCCATTTATGGGAAGGGAGACTGTGCCGGTAGAATAGGTAAAGGGTGTAAACGATGTCCCGCGTGTCACTGGCGAAACAGTTAGAGTATATGTATTACCGGCTCCCAGCGTAAACAAGGCCCGGAGCCCGTCATCCAGCGTGGTGGCGGTAGGGCCGCCACTCCACGTTGATGTGCCGGTACCGTCGGTAATAGATGTCCCGGCAGCCGAGACGGTCATCGAGAATGCCACAGTCGGAAGTACGGGCGTGGCCGCATTGACATTGGCATCCGTGCCACTGTTCAGGCTGAAGCCAAAACTTGTTGCGACGCCCTGGCTAACACCCCAATTGTAAATATCAATGCTAAATGCCTGGCCGCTTCGCAAGGTTCCCAAACCGGTACCGGCGGTGTTTTTGAAATCCCGGTAGACGTTTACCTGCGGCGTCAATCCACCGGCTGGTGTATTGGCGTAGGATGACAGCGCTGCGTAACTGCCGGCGCTGATCACCGTAGCAATCGGGGTGGAATGATAGTTCTGCAGGAATATGCCGGCATAGGGGCCGCTTGTACCTGTCACACCGCCCACCGCCCAATTGCCGAAGCCTGTGCCATTATTTGGAGGCAGCGCTCCGGTCCCGCCCGTCCAGGTGCTGCTGGTATAATTGCCTGCGTTATCGGATGCCAGCATGGCCGCATTTGCCGCCGATCCGATCAGCAGCGTGGCCAGCGCAGCAGACGCCAATGCGGCACAAGCCTGATTGGATTTACGATTTACATGGTGAGTGTTCATTGTTTTCTCCTTGCATAGGTTTTAACAATTCTGTATTAAACAACATGAGATTAAATTTACACGCCCCCAGAATATTTAAGCCAGAGGGTGCCTCTATGGCCTGGCATTAGCCATCTTGGGTATCGCAGCCTCTCTATTTCACCTCCTTATTTCGCCGGTACCTCGGGTACATGCGTGGCCTAAGGTCTGTTAATATTTATTCATCCACGTGACATTCCAGCCCAGGCTCAGAAATTTTGTGGATCCGTAATATGGCCAGACGGTCGACTGGTAGTTGTTCATCAGGTCAAAAGTGGATTGAAGTTGCGAGTATTTTACAACATCCACATGGCCATCCGCGTAGCCGGCATTGACGAACGGTTCGGGCGCGGACGGATAATGCGGTAACAAATTGGCATTTTCGCCCGGCCAGGTGTAGCAACTCCAAAGTTGTGCCTGCGACGCCATTGTGACATTGGAAAAGCGCGTACCCGCGGCAATCCAATCGTTGTAACCGTAGTCAATCGCCGAGTATTGATTAACCTGGCCGTTGTTCGTATCTGTATATTCCCAAGGATCGTTGCCCCCTTTGAGAACCTCCACGGATGGATCAATAAAATCGGGTTGTACACTAAGAAAGGGCTGCGACCAGAATTTCGGATTCGTCGGCGACAGTGCCGCCGCATGGCTCAGGTAGGGATACATGGTCGTGATAATTTCAAACGGCCAAATACCAGCCGGGCTTTTATTCAGCGCTGCGAATGAGGGATTCGGCCCATAAAGATCGCCCGAAGTGTTAAACATCGCAGGGAGAAAATCCCGGTTTTCCTGCGAATAAATAATCGTCGCCTGGCACAACGAGCGAATATGCGTCTGGCAAACTGTGTCATTGGCCGCTTCTTTGGCTTTCGCCAGTGCCGGCAGCAGCAACGCAATCAGGACTGCAATAATGGAAATAACCACCAGCAACTCAATGAGAGTAAAACCATCGCGTGGGGTGTATCCTCTCCGGGATGAACTACTTTCCATGGCTTTCATTGTGTGCATCTCCTTGAATAACATGCCACGTCATAACGTTTCAGAATTCGGTCGCCTGCATCAGCCGATTTCTCGCTGCTATACGAATTGCAGCAGACGGCCCATCGGCTGATAACTCAACTATAGATTGAAAAGAGAGCGTACGGAAGGATTAAATTGCATCATCTCGTGTAACAAATTGCGTCATGCGGTTATTGGAACTGGCATCTAACTTTCAGACTTTGACGGTTTTCCACCGCCAAAGCGTTGCCGAAAGTTTCCTGGTGTCATACCGCGATAGCGCCGGAAGAAGGTGGCTAATTGTTGCTCGGCGGTCATGCCGACGATGTCGGCGATCCGCGCCAACGAATAGTTGGTGCTAAGAAGCAGTCGTTCAACTCTGTCCAGTTTTACGCGCGCAATTTCATCATGTGGTGCAAATCCCAGGCGTGCTTGAAATTTTCTTTCCAGCGTACTGCGGGAAACCAGCATGGAGGATTTTGCTAAATGATCCAGAATATCTTCCGTGTTGATGCCGATTCCGCCCTGATCGCGAATAAATTGCAGCGCTTTGACAATCACAGCATCCGCAACGGCAATCGTGTTGGTACTGGCCCGGGCAATAACAGACTTGGGCGGAAAATAGACCGTCGTGGTTGCCGTGCTTTGGCCGCGCAGCATTTCATCCAGCAATTCCGCAGCCCGAAAGCCGATGGCATCAGCCGCCGGGTCCACGCTCGACAGTGGAGGTACCGCCAGATCACAAATAATTTCATCATTGTCCACGCCGATCACTGCGACCTCATTGGGCACGTGCACGCCTTTGCGTCGGCAGGCGCTTAAAAGCAGTCTGCCGAAATAATCATTACATGCCATGATTCCGATAGGTTTAGGCAGTTGCTCCAGCCATTGGTTAAGTTGTGCGTCTTCCCAGAATGGATCGCCCCGTCGCTTATATTGCGAAATACCCGGGTCCCATTTCTCTTCCAGAAAAATGTTTACCTGATGCGCTTGCGCCGCAAGGTAAGCGCGAAATCCCTCAAGCCTTAAATCGGAAAATACTGCCCCGCCGGAACCGTAAAAACCAAAGTGACCTAATCGTCGCTCAATTAAATGCTCGGCAGCCAGTTGTCCGATCATCCGGTGATCGCTGAGAATCTCTGTTACATCATGCGCCTGATGAGGCACCTCTCCTAAACTTACCAGCGGCACGCCCAGCCGCCGCAGTGACGCCAACTGCCGTTGGTCTCGCACGCGTGCCAGCACTCCCTGGCAGCTTCCCCGTACCAGCCACTTGGGCAAGTTGTCATTCCCTTTGCGTTCTTCATAAATCACTTGCCAGCCGATGTGCGTCTGGACAAAGCGTGCTACGCCGCTAAGTAATCCTCTGCCGTAGCTGCCGACTGTATCAATAATAAGAGCAACGGTTCGCATGAAAAATACTTAATCCAGACTAGCGGTTCACCAGCAATGTTGTCGCACGAGGTTGACAGCGGCGCAATTGTCCGCCGCCAAGATTCTGCGCCATTTGCGCTGCATTGGCAAATCCCGTGGCAAGATTCGTTGCCCCACGCACCCCTGCCGGGCCGTCACCGAGACTCGCCAATGATCCAATATTGGCTTCCTTGCGGCGGCGGGGGGGGGGGCTATTCCAGTTAGACGTTAGCCACTGAACTTTTATATTTGCCCGCGGCAGGGCGGTGACGCAGCGTGGACAATTTCTGTGCGTTGGAATAGCATTTCGGGACAGACTCCTGGAGTCTGATTTGGAGAACCAGATGCCGGATAACCTTGCTACAAAATCTACGGCCGCGAATACAACCTCAGTTCCCATGTTTGAAATCTTAACTCAGTATCAGAGCCTGCGCTCTGAAATTGAAACCGCCATTCGCGGCGTTCTGGATTCAACCGAATACATTGGTGGCAAGGCATTAAGAGATTTTGAGAACAATCTTGGACAACGATTTCATGCACGGGCTGTGGCAGTATCGAGCGGCACCGATGCCATATTGGCTTCTCTGATGGCTTTGGGCATCGGGCGGGGGGATAAAGTCATCACCACACCGTTTACCTTTTTTGCCACCGCCGGGTGTATTACTCGTACCGGTGCCATGCCGGTATTTGTGGATATTGATCCGGCAACATTTCTCCTGCGCACCGATGCCATTGCCTCGGTCGTTGATGCGCAGTGCAAGGCGATTATTCCCGTTCATCTGTTTGGCCAAATGTGTGAAATGACTCGCTTGGCAGAGTTGTGTGGCAAACACCATCTGGAAATTGTGGAAGATGCCGCACAGTGCATCGGTGCCCAAGACAGTCGTGGGAAAGTTCCCGGCGAACTTGGCCGTACCGCGTGTCTTTCCTTTTATCCCACAAAAAATCTCGGTGCCGCCGGTGACGCCGGCGCGGTGATCGTTCGCGATTCCGCTCTTGCCGGCCGCTTGGAACAGACCCGGCAGCACGGGGAAACCAGCCGTTATCATCATGCTTTTGTCGGCGGCAATTTCCGCCTTGATGGCATCCAATGCGCGGTGTTAAATGTGAAATTGAAATATCTCGATAAGTGGAATAATCGCCGCCGGCAAATCGCGGCCTATTACTCCGAACGTTTTAAAAATACAGATGTGATCGCTCCGGTGGAGATTCCGGGCACCCATCACGTGTACCATCAATATGTTGTCCGCATTCCCCGCCGGGATTCCGCGAAAGAGCATCTGCAAAAACAGGGCATCGGAAGTGCTATATATTATCCGCGACCGCTGCATCTTCAGGAATGCTTTCAGGATTTGGGATATCGCGAAGGAGCGTTTCCAGTTTCTGAACAGGCCTGCCGCGAAGTCCTGGCCCTGCCCGTATTTCCGGAACTCACCGACGCCCAAATCCAGCGCGTCGCGGATTCGCTATTAGCATTTTATAAATAGCGCCCTGCCCGCAGCCGTACCAGAGATAAAACATTGCTTCGGCGGCAGGGAGGCCTATCGCGATGCAGTAGATCAGTGGTATATTTCTACCTCACGTAGGGATGGGGGTTGGTGATACAATGTTGAAACGATTACTACTTTCACTTGAGCGGTTGTGACGGCTCGAAAGTTGGCCGCAAATTGGGCACGGCCACGCAAGTTGCCGGACCAAGCCGTTAACCAGTGGCCGCCAGACCAATACGCAATGTCAGCTTTTTCAATGCGCCCACCCCATTGGTTGATAATGACTTGGCCAACGCTCGTCGGCTTGCCAAGGTTTATGGCCAGCCACTGCCCGTCGGAAGTTCCGTTGGCCGCGTTCCATCGCGTGCCCATTATGCCATCATCGGCGCACGTGGCAGCGTATTGGGGACTCCATTGGCTGGATGCGGACGCAGGTTTATTCAGAGCCAGATTCCGCGAAATGGCGTGGCGCAGCGGGGTAATGGTAAAGTCTCGATACCAGGCATGATTCCAGGACGATGCCAACCCGGCCATGCCGGCGCGGTAGTCCGAGTTTTTTACAGCCGCTAATTGTTTTGCATCAAGATAGGCGGATATAGTCCTTCCCTGACAGACCAGCTTAAGGCGATGCCACGACGATCCTAATGCTGCGACCTTGCCGTGCGCCAGAAGTTTTTTTACCGCCAAAAGTTGCCACGTTCCATCCGCGTTAACCATCACACGGTACCCATTGGATTGGTTGAAATGCCAGTTGACATTCGCTACCCGGTCAATGATTCCCGCACTGCCCGTTGCCGGCAGACGAATCTCACAGGCAACCGCGTAATTATGCCAGTTTGGAGCGCCGAGAATTGTGAATGGCTGATGCTGGTAACTCCAGGGAATTTGTGGCGACGTTATGAACTGCTCCAGAACATGACCCTTGCCATCCGGCGATCGGACGATATTAAAAGAACCTTCCTGATCGGCAAAATATCGCGGCATTTCCGCAATATCACCGCGTGACAATCGGGAGGTGTACGGTAATGGGAACGGTTTGGACTTAGGAATGTCCGTTACTTTTCCCTTGTGCTGCCCGGTCGTCGTGGTAATGGAATAGATGGCATGGGGCAGCAATTTTATGGAAACGAAGCCTTTGACAGGCGTCAGCTCCGGCTGCTGCCGGAAATAAATATGCGGCAGAGACCGCCACACATGCAGCGGCACGTTGTCCGGCAGGCTGCCGGAGATATGAATTGTTACCGTTTGCGGTTCGGTGGCATCTTGAGTTTCGATGATGATACTGAAGTTGTGCCCATGCGGACTTTTTAATGCAACCACGCTGCCGTGCCCCCTCAATAACTTGCAGGCCATGTTCAGATATTGCCAGCCGGGTTGCGCAAATTGCGTCGTATGAGCGATGGCCCAAATCGGCCCCAATACCCGAAAGTGGCCGCACCACGGCTCATTGGCTAACAAAAGCCCGTCATTAGCGGCAGGAAGATTATTATAATAGGACGTATCCAAGGCCCAGATAATTGTACGCACCATCCGGCCTTCTATATAATTTCTGTTTAACAGCTTCGCCATGGTAGCGGTGTAGGGTTTGGCTCCGCTCCAATCTTCTCCGGACCAAAGTGGAATATGTAATGCCCGCGCCTGGGGCGTGGACTTATAGCCGGGATAATGCTTACCAATGGCGGAAATAGCTTTGGCAAACGCCGCGTTGATCTCCACCTGATGCACCAGGGTATTCCAGTGGAAAAAATCGGCCATTTCAATATGAACATGCCGTTGACCGGCGGCATCCAATGCCCGGCGGAGTTTAAGTACCCACGGAACATCCCACATCCGCTCATTAGCGCAGCCCACGTAATTAATTCGGATATGATCAAACTTATTGAGACATTGCACCACGCGGGCAATATATTTAGCGTTATCCTGGGAATAAAATTTGGCTGTAAAATCTGTCGCGGCGTGGTGCCTGTCTCCCAACCACCCCGGGGCACCCCACTGCAAAAGCCCCAGACGGATTTTCGGATTGCGTTTTCGAGCCTGTTGCATCAGCCACGTTTCATACCCACGGCGAAAATACACCGCCTTGGGATGCTGATATTCCGCGCGCGTGCGGAAATAGGCCGGCTCGGTTCCATCGGTGGAATTCATATTGCCGCCCAACTCACACTTAAGATTTTGCAATGCGGCACCGAAATCAGGCTTGAAGAGATAATTTAAGATTTCGCTGCGCTGCTTTTTTGGATAATCCACCAATAGCCGAGTGGAAGCCCCTGCGCTTTCCCCGCCGATACCTTCAAAAATCCTCCCCGGGCTGCGACCATCCACCCTGATTAATTGGGCAGCGGATGCGGCCTGCACGCAAAACATGGCATTCAGGGCCAGAATGGCCGCCGCCGGCACCAATAATTGTCTCCGAAAACCCCGCGCCGCCAAAGTCATTTAACATCTCCGGTATCAGAATGCCAAAAAAGTCGTCAAGCATTACAAGATACTATCGGCACGCCGCTTTCCTTGGTCAATACCACGCACGAGCCGATCGTCGAATTGTGCATGTTAATCACCGTGAATCCGAGTTGGGTCAGACCAGCAGTTAATAAATGTGCTGCGGCGGGGTCGTGGCCTGCGGCTAATGTCGCAGCGTTAATCCACGGCGTTTTCCCAATCCCAATAGTCCTATCGCAGCAAGACCGCAACCCGCCATCGTCAGGCTCGCCGGTTCCGGCACCGCGCTGTAGGCCGGATTGAATGTGAAATTTGCGGTCTGATACAAGGACATATCTGCCATGATTTGTGCATAGGAATCGGTCAGTGGATTGATTTCCGCCATCCCCAGCGGATTCTGCCATTCGCCCCATGTCCGCAGACCGGTGTTATTGGTGAACTCTTTCCACGGCCAAACTGTCCAAGCCAAATTGTTGCTGTCCAACTCCGCGACAACCTGTTTAAATTCACTGCTATTGCCATCTGATTGAATGATTCCGAATTCTCCGATATACGCGGGTACTCCCTGCTGTTTGGCCGTCGCGGCGATGCTGGTAATTGCATTGGAAAAATCGGAGAGTTCCTGGGCCTGGCTGGAGGAGGAGAAATCATAAATATGGCCGCTGTAGGCGACGTTGTTCCATCCCATGGAACTGGGCGATGGCAAATTATTGGTATCCCAGTAATTCGCAGGCTCCATAAAAATAATATGTTGGTCGCCGGTGTTGCGGACTGCGGTATAAAGTTGGTTATACACCGAGTCCAAGGTGGAATAATTTGGGGCACCCACGGGTTCGTTAAGCAGGTCATAACCGGCTATTGTTGGGTTTCCCTTGTAATGTTGGGCAATTTCCCCCCACACTTGCGCGGCTTGGTTGATATTAGTCTGACTGGAAAAAAACTGGTCCTGATTCTGCTGCCCCGTATCTTCGGAGGAACTCTGGCCGCCCGGTGCTCCATGCATATCGAGCACGACATACATATTGTCCTGGCTGGCCCAGTTCACTGCCTGATCAAGCCACTTGAATCCATCTTCATTGGGGTCGGTGAACATTGAAGCTTCAAAAGGAATCCGCACGGTGTTAATTCCCTCTTGGTGCATAAGGGTAAAATCATTTTGCGTTATCCAGTTGCTGCGCCAGGCCGTGCGGATGTTTTCCATATCCGTAACGCCGAATCGGCTTTGCAGCGTATTCCACAAAGTGTAAGCGTCTGGGATATTGGTGCTGTTGAAGGGAATCATGGACATCTCCGGCACCAGCCATCCACCCAGGTTGACCCCTTGCAGTTGCACCGGAACCGTCGGATCGTTAACCGTCACAATGTTGGTGCCATGGACTTCCAGGTGATCTGCGGATGCCCGCACTCGGGTCGCTACTGTCAGCGATGTTCCCATAATTGTAACGAGGGAAATAACCGCCGCTTTCTTGGCCCCAGGCGAACAGCGAAAATATTGTCTGTGCAATTTCATAATCGCGCCTCCGAAAAAAAAGAGCCGGTGGGTTTTTTCGTCAACACACCAGCCCTATTTATGCTTAACCAACTCCCATTCTGGCTTGCAGGAAACAAGCTTAGTTGGGATCTGTAATGACAACATTCTTGGATTGCCAATTAGGCGTCCACCGAAGTTGCCATAATTTCCCCAGCGGGATATGCTCCGCGTGGCCGTCGCCAAAAACCATATTGATAGCCATTCCGTGACGATTAAGGCAGGACTGTTGCATCATACCGGGGGGTGAAGGCACTTGGAAAGAAGATGGCTCGTTGGACATGTCGTTCCCATTTAAATTGCCGGGAACGGCATTGGTCCAAAGCGGGAACGTGTCTACCCATGTGCAGTCACCAAAAAGGGGCACCGCTCCGTTTACATCCGCCTTGGGCCAGAAGTACGAATTCACACCATACCCAGCTTGATAACTGCCAAGATTTTGGCAAATATAGCTGTGCAGTCCTTGGCCGGGCGCGGGGTTGTAAACCCAGCCGTTCATGCCATAACTGCATATCCAACCGCCTTGCGGATCATTTCCATCGGCGTTCCATTGCCGCCAGGCATACGTGGACGATCCCGGTCCCCATGAGCCTGGAATATTCCCGGAGTTATTTGTCACCGGACAGGTCATGATGGCCTTTACGCCGGCTGGTTCAGACAATTCGGTCGTGCCGGGCAGGTACGGAATGTGCTCACTGGTCAGGTAAGGTGCGATTAATCTTGTCCAACCTTCGTTGTACTGCCACGCGTCGGCACCCGTGGTGCCATAGAATGGATAATCCCATGCATAAGGCATCACCTCCCCGCGGTTGGCGTCGCTGTATTCAATATACCCTTGGCCCAGCACGCGCAGGTTTGAAAGACATACGGTACTAAGGCCATCCTGCTTGGCCTCTGCCAAGGCGGGCAGCAAAAGCGCAATCAGCAGCGCAATAATGCTGATCACTACCAG
>DAHXLH010000288.1:0-4572 GCA_027366115.1 Phycisphaerales bacterium | reverse complement strand
TGGCATTGTGCGCACGCCGGCTCATCAGCGATTCATCCATCCTCCGCGTTCCTCCACTACCTCTTTGTTCCAATCCGTAAATCCCTTCGTGTCTTTGAGCCTTCGTGGTGAAAATTCATATTCCAGTTCCAGATGCTATATGCCGGACGCTGACCGCCGGCGCAACCTCGACGGCGGATCTTGGACTGCGGAAGATTGGGAAAGTTTACCCCTCGATTTCACCAGCAACATGATGGCGGGCGGCAAGAAACAGTATTATCTGGACATGGAATCCGCCCTGTACCTATTAGGCGGAGGAAATAACGGCAGATATTACGATGCGGCTACGGGGAGGTTCCTATCAGAAGATCCAACCAAGGAAGCCGGCGGGGATGAGAATTTATTCCGCTACGCGGGCAACGATCCGGTCAACAATTTGGACCCCAGTGGGCATGTCACACAGCCGCCACCTACGCCACCGCCACAGCAACCTTACCATCCGCCGCAGAAACCATCCGCGGTAAATCCGAAAGCCAATCCCACGCCGAGCACCCCGCGTGGCGCGGCGGGTGATCCCAACGCCGCGTCAGCGAAAATCAATGCAATAGCGAATGCGGGGATGGCCAAAGTTGATGCGTTGACTGCGGAGGGTAATCGGGAAATTCAGGCTTTAGACGCGGAATCGAAACGGAATCTCCGTTCCCTGGATGCCCGTTTTAAGAAAGAGGATGCCAACGATCTTACCACCGCCCAATTGGAAAGTGCCAATCAGGTGCGTAGCATTCCTCTTCCGAAACAATACATTGAGGTCGGTTCGACAGATTCCAATGAAGGTTTGGCTGGAAAGCTTGCACACCTGCCAACCGTTGGAAATCTTATCGATGCCGCAGCGCGAATTAACACGGCTCACATAACTGGCACTGCTTTAAATACTGCCGATAAGCGTGCGATTGCACTGGATGCGTTGAGTGTTGGGTTGGCACTTACTCCCGCAGCGGTGGATGATGCAGCCGTCGGTGGCATTGCCAAGGCGGGAACTGAAAGTATTGCGAGAGACTTCGCGGGCGATATGGCGAATACGAGCGTAGTGGCTAACCCCGTTCCGGCAGTGGTGGCGCGCGTCATACCAGGTGAAGGACCATTCCCCACATTAGGACTACCACATAGCCCGGACGTCTTCGTTACCGATGCCGAGCAAGTCAAAGGGTTATCCGCGGCGCAAATCAGTCAAAAACTGGGTATTCCACGAAGCAACAGCTATACCATTGTCGAATTCCCAACCCCAGAGGGAATTGCCAGCCCAATTAATCGTACCAACCCCGGCTTCGTGGGGCGTGGACAGACTATAGGGAAAGCAAGCGAATTTGTCATACCAAACAGACAAATAATGCGTAGCGATAACGTAAGGATCGTAAAAAACCAATAATAAGATAATAGGATAAATCAATATGGAATACTTGCAGCCCAATGAGACCATCCTTACAGGTAAATGGCTTACCAATGGGGGCGGCCTACATTCTGATGAAACATGCCTCAGAATTGACTGGCTTGTAACGGATGTATTAAAGAAGATTGCCGTGAGTAAGCAATGGGGGGCATGGGAAATATTGTTCCAAGACCCGAAAGATGGGAGATACTGGGAAAAAGTATATCCAGAAAGCAATATGCATGGTGGCGGGCCACCAGCATTGAAGATGCTCTCATTAGAAGAAGCGAAGATTAAATACGATTTTTAAGATAATAGCCTTATGTCCCGATTGTTATGACACGCCCGGTTGAAGGAGTTGAAGCGGCCCAGCCGATTGTAAGGCTACCGATATTCATAATAATGTGGGTTCAAATGGTCGGCAAATGGATGATATGGAATCATGGTAACAGTCACAAATATCAGTGATCAGTGCGCAAAACATCTGGAATTACCTATAATCGAAATTCATGGTCGCAATGCGTGAACAATTTGGCGGTGGGACGACGTGCCGCCACATCGCCGGTACACTGGCGTGCATGTCGGCCACTGAAGAACAAATGTTCCCATCCCGGATCACCGCCCGGTTGGCCGCGTGGCTGGCACCGCTGCTTCTTTCTATAGCTGCCATCATTGGTCCGACGGTATCGGCGAGAACATTGTGCGTGTCCCACAACCGCACCGGGCGAAATCCCACTGCCGCACCGTTTGGGATGCTCCCGACTATTGCAAGTCCGGATTGGAGCAAAAATCTTTTTGTCTCCAACGATCCGGCGCACGGCATTTCCAAATTCCTCGGCGGTCAGGCTTTTACAACGCTGGCAACTGCAGGAGCCAGCGAGTTGCCATCGGTGCTGTCCAGTGGCACGGAAGAGGCGACGAGCCTTTTGCCCGGAGCCACAACGGGTGTAACCGATCTTGCGGAGGCAAAGACAGCGACAACTTTATCGGAAGACGCGGTAAAAACTCCCACCGCCAATACCGTAACCGCGAAGGTTCCGCGCCCGACTGGAAAAGCAACCGAAGAGGAACTGGCCGGGTTTGAGAACGAGGGTGGCGGGCAGCCGCAGGGGCAAGCGGTCGCCAAGAAGCCTGTCCCAAATCCGCATGGAAAGCTTGGGGGGCCAGCACATCGAGCGGAAGTGAATAAGGTTGTGAAGGATATCGAATCCCGCGGCCTCAGGGCGGTGAGGGAAGAACGGATCGGGACCCCCGGAGGGGCAAAGCAGGACAGGTACGCCGACGTGGTCGCCAAGGATGAGCAAGATAGGGTCGTCGAGATACACCAGGTTGGCCGCCAAACAAAAGGTGGTTCACCCGTTGCCCGGGAGAGGGCAGCGATACGTGATATCGAAAAGGCAACGGGTACGAAAGTCAAGTTTCATAAATATAAATAGGAGGACGTGACGATGGGTCAACAGGTGAATTTCTATTTGACTTCAGGTGATATGACTGGGCTGATGAGAGAATTTGCTAAATGCGGGGACTTCGTGACCTTAGATTCGCGGCCGTTGCAATCTCGTCCTCGGCCACTACCGTCGATTGAATATGATGAGAGAGGTGAGCCTGGCCGTTATTTTTA
Source organism: Phycisphaerales bacterium (assembly GCA_027366115.1). Taxonomy (GTDB): domain Bacteria; phylum Planctomycetota; class Phycisphaerae; order WQYP01; family WQYP01; genus JAMDCX01. The sequence continues at coordinate 1,546 of DAHXLH010000288.1, read as the reverse complement.
CCTCACTCGACCCGAATTTGTAGCATCCGTTAAAACATACAAAGTGGAGCACCAGGATTATTGGCATATTGATGACGGATATTCTCCTGTAATCGAACTGATCCGTTGTTTCTCCAATGAACGACTTATCAGGAGGGGACGCCTATATATTATTGACCACTATTACGATGAGGACGGACAGAAGGTCATGAAACCTGAATCCTTCTTGCACTGGGCGAAGTGCGTATTCGCATCCGCAAAGAAGACTTTGAAATACGATGCAACTCTTGGAGCCTATGTTGGCCCCGACGCGTCAGCGCGCGTGCAGGGACCGGAAAAATGGGTTCTGGAATCGGTTTAGGCGTTGATTGGTGCTGCTGCGGCCCAGCGGATTGTAGTGCCGCCAAAATTCGTGATAATGGTGGCTCAGATGGTTTGCAAACGGGCGAGTGGCACGGAATTATGGCGACATTCACAATTACCAGTGAACAGTAATCAATGAGCAAAATTTAAGGAACTGCGTATAAGCAATGGTGGCCGCTGCCGAAGCAATTTCAACCCCCGAATCCCGCCGGCGCTTCCTGCGCACCGGCCTGCGGAATTTCCGCGCCGGCGGCGACGCCAGCCACTGGCACCGTCCTTCTTCCCGGCTCGCAAGAAGAAGCGCAGCGCTTCCGCATTTTTCTAACTCCCAGGTTCTGGATTCCAGGTTCTGGCGCAGCCAACCCGGCAACGATCCGGTCAACAATTTGGACCCCAGCGGGCATGACACACAGAAGCAACAGCCGCCGCAGCCTCCACCCAAATCTGTATATCATCCGCCGCAGCATTCCTCAACCTCCGGCCCCGAGGCTAATGCCACGCCGACATCGCCGGCAACGGCGCATGGGACAACCAGTTCCGCGGAGCGCGGCATTCTGAAGCAGGCGGACTCGCTGGGCGACGCACCAAGTTGGGCGGTGCCCAAAGCGGGAGAACCGCTCGCCGGGGCCGGCTTTGGGCAGGCGGCAAGTGGTTTACAGAAAATGGACCAGCAGGAAGCCCACTGGTTGGCGGCGCACCATCTTTCCGGGCCTGGAAACAACACGGGGCTTACCGTTCCACCGGGTGCGAGGCCGACACCCTACCCCGGCGAACTCAGTCCGGCCGCGCTTCAGTACCGCTCGCCGGGCGACGCCAATCCACCATCGTACGTTGAGGCCATGGGCGGCCATCTGTGGTATTTTCCGCTAGACGATAAGGGCACGCACACCCCGGCCCTTCCACCAGGCACACCGCCATTCGCGCCACCGTCGTATAACGGCCCACTTCCGCCGCTGCATTTACCGCCGGGGGTGAACCTCATTCCCGGCGTGAAATCATTCGTCCAGGCGAAACAGGATTTCAACTGGAAACGGTACAACGAGGCGAGCCAAGCATTCAAGCAGGGTTTGGCAGCAGCCCTGGTGGCGGTAATTGGCGGCGCATCGGCCCGCGAATCGGACCTCGCGGGGCTGCTGCGCGGCCCCGCCAAGAAGGCGGTCCGCGCGACATTCGGTAATGCGGCATCCAACGACTACCGCTCTAC
>DAHXLH010000284.1:0-5695 GCA_027366115.1 Phycisphaerales bacterium | reverse complement strand
TTGGTATCCGTGTCCAACTCCAGCGGGCAGGTGATCGCCCAATACACCTATAACGCAATGGGCTACCGCGTTACGGAATCTTATCCGCAGGGCGGCAACGGCGTTGCCGCCGGTACCGTGAACTATATATATTACGATTCGCAGTGGCAGGCAATTGAGACCCGCACCAACGGCACAGCCAATAGCAATGTCACCAGCCAAACTGTCTGGAGCGCGGCGTATATCAATGCGGCGGTATTGCAGGACGCCTATTCCGGCGGTGTAATCCAACCAAGTTCACGTGCTTATTTCCTGCAGGACGCCAATTGGGACACGACTGCTATTGTCGGATACAACAGCAAGAGCGGAACGTGGAATGTTTTGCAGCGCTTTACGTATTCGCCGTATGGAACAATCACTGTATTGAATGCCGATTGGAGCACACCGCCAGCGGTCACCAATCCAATGGTGAGCAATTTGTACCAGGGTATGACGCTCGATTCCGTGACGGGATTGTATTACAGTCGCAACCGCAATTACGATCCCTCGCTTGGCCGCTGGATCAGCCAAGACCCCGCCGGGTATATCAACGGTGCCAACACGTATCAGTTTGTGACGAGCAATCCGGTGGGGAATGTGGATCCATGGGGGCTGAGCACCGCAGGCCAAGTCCAGACATGGTTCGAGGATTCATACCACCAGTTTGTTCCGGGAGGGGAGTTCGTCGACGCCGTTGGTGCCCTTCCGGATGTGCTCCGGATTTGGGTGGCCACGAAGGCACAGCAGATTGCAACAAACGAGACTGGCCAATGCCCCACAAATGGACCCGGTCCGCTTTATAACGGAATAGCTGATATGCTCAACGGGAACGCCATGTCGCCGCAGGAACATCAAGCCGTGCAGAACTGGCTCAATACCGCGACCAGTCAACCCCTACTGCCTTGGCTATGGAAACAAATAAAGATCGGCTTTGCCCAGTTGTAGAGGAAATACATGGCCATCTTGCCGTATACCGGGGAATCTGACGGCTCGCGCACATACGTGGCTGCAGGCGTCCGGTCCCCACTGCGATCCCGAAACGCAAGGAAATCGGAATGAAAAAACTTGTGCTTGCGCTGTCTTTTTTCACGACGTTCGCGGCAGGATTCCTCACTGCGGGATGGCTGCTGTACCTCGCCCACGAGCATCGAGAATCGCGTCGGCTTCCCGTCGCAGTAATACTGCGCAAGGAGGCGGCCCGGGGGGAGCAGCGCGAACTTCCCTCGGGGGACTATTTTATCGGGGCACGGGAAAACCGACTTATGTTGACGGTTCGGCCGGACGGTGGTGTAGGCTTGAACAGCGCTGGGCACCGGAGTTTCGGATTTAAATATCGCCCGACGAGCGGTTTTCATGTGCCGATTGTCTCACTCGCTGTTTTCGACAGCCACGGGAAATTTCGTTCATGGACGGACTTGGGCCTCAGGGCGCGGCTCTCGCTGAAGGTGCAGTGGCTTGGAGCCGCGCAGGGCTCGGCCGCGGGCGGCGCATTCGCCAGGGTAGGTGACACGTGGATTGGGGCCGGAAAGATTAATCCGCCGTTCTTCACGTATGCCGGAGTGCGTTATCGGTATGGTGTCAAGGCAGGCGAATGGGTGAAGGATGGAGGCACGGCAAAGTAAACCTGTGCCGGCCCAGGTGCGCCGTGCAAAGGCGAAGTGTTCCAGCGAGTGCAAGTCTCCAGATGGCAATCGGGAGAAAGGTCGTTCCGGCCTGGAAGCTATCTCATCGGCGGTGGATGTCCCGATTCATCGGGACTGGGGCATGGGAGATAAGTGGCGGCCTCAGGCCGCGTTGCGAATTGGCAGGCTGTAAGGACAGGAACATCCTTGAATTCGTAAGATGCTCCCGCCATATCTTGTGGCGTTTTTGTGGCGTTTGGTATTGCGACAGCCTGCAATGTCATAAGAATATAAAAATCCGATCTCTTGCAAAACACACCATTTTCGCGGTATTATTAACTCCGCCACAGGGGGAGTCGCAACGGACTGAGAATCCCGCTCTCTCCGTTTTGGCTCAAGGCCAAAACGGAGTCCGGAGACACCACTTTCAGTATTGATCAGTAATGCGGCGGCGGCTGTGGCCGAGGTTTTAGGTTACAGGTGACAGGTAGGCCAGCACCGCCGCCAGTAACGTCAAATGTGCGCCGACATCGCTCATAGCCTGCCTCCGATGGTCCGCTCAAGCTGGGCAAACAGACGATTACACCACTTGCAATGTGTGCGTACCACGTCCGGTTCCAAGCATTTAAGCAACTTCCCCCCGTCGCGAATTTTCTGATATTCTCTGGCAGGGGTATTCCGTGTGGCCTGCCGCAGGGCATCATGAATATTGTCCTTCGTCCGGCTCTCGGCGAGATTGGCCGCGGGAAGTTTTTCAGCATCAAAATTACCGCCAAAGTGCCGCTTCAACGCGGCCAGATCCGCCAGAAACCACGCCTCCATACACGCCACCATCATCTGGCAACGCAAATCATCAACGTCCTTTGGCTTGTCCCACCCGTCCTGCTTGGGATTATTCAGGTGGGCCCAAGGAGATACCGAAATGGCCACCGGATATTCGGAATCCACCAGCAGCACGTTGAATACCTCCGGCTCCTGTTTGACCGCATCGACAAACGCAGCGTAAGTCTGACTGCGGCCCCCACAGATAACCAACTGCCAGCGGATGGCTTTCTTTCGTGCCAATTCGCGCACGGAGTCAAGAAATGCCGAATAACCCTCCCGCAGGAAACTTTTGGTATTCGCGGTATCCCCACCACCTTCAATATAAATGGCGATACTTTTTACCACAGGTTGCCCCCCAATTTGCCGGTGCGCCAGAGATCGCCAAGGCGATAATCCTTAAGCCAGTGCGCCAGTTTCTCCGCGTCCAGCCGTCGCAACTCGGTTCCATTTTCCAGGTAATCACACACCAGCACTGAATCAGTCCGCTCGGTAAACGCGGATACCAGCGCATCGGAATGCGTGGTAACAATAATCTGCGTTTTCTCGGACGCTTCAACCAGCAACTCCGCCAAAATACTCATCGCATCCGGGTGCAAACCCAGTTCCGGCTCTTCAATGCAAATTAGCGGTGAGGATTCCGCGTTCAGCAGAATCGCCAATAAACATAAAAATCGTAGCGTACCATCCGAAAGGCGGGTTGCCGGCACCGGCACACCCAGCCCATCTTCATGCAGAAAAATCTGCACCGAGCCTCCGGATACCTTGGTGGTCAACCGGGTGAAACGGGGCAGGAAGCGGTGCATTAGTTCATTGAATCGCACCCAATTGCGGCCCTGTTCCAGCTCATTTATCACCAGCCCAAGATTCACCAGTTGGGGAAGTAATACATCCGTCGGCAGATTGGCCGGCTGCGGTACACGCAACGCGCTTGACCGACCAAAGCCCCACTCTCTGAATATCTGAATATTGTTGAAGCGTTCCGCCACCGCTGAAAACTCCGGGAAACTCGCGGGGTCCTTTATTTGCGACAACGCCGAGAGGTGCACATGCGGCTGCGGCAGATCACGCGGTGTATACGCTCCCACCGCCGATTCCGCGGACCGCTGGCGAACACTGATCACAGGCCGTCCCCGCCGCAGGCGGTAATAAAATCGCACATCCGTGGCGTGCGGGTCGATTTTGTCCGCATCCTCCAGAATCTCATCTGTAATCTCCAACCGATCCGCGCTTTGCATAAACTCAATGCCGTAGCGCAATTCCGGCGTGTTATCCACCGTCCCCAGCCGCGCTTCCAGCCGCGCCGATGCCGCGCCATCCCGGCCATGCCAAATCCAATTCGACGGCAAGCCGCCAATCCGGATTGCCGCGCTAAAATCCTTTGGTGCAGCGTGGAGCAACTCAATAGCTTCAATGAAGTTGCTTTTTCCCACACCATTGGGGCCAATGAGCACGTTCAAGTCGGTAAGGCCCACAGGCTGGCTTTCCGGTCCAAATGAGAGAAACCCGCGCAAGTGAAGAGTTTTAAGAAGTTTCTTATTCATCGGCTTTCCTTTCCGGCTTCCCGTGCCGCCTGTTTGAGATTATTGCTGTAATGGCAATTATCCAGATATTCAACATCAACGAGATGCACACGGCCAGAATGAGGATTATCGTAGGCATCCACCGCCCGGACAGTGGCCAGTCGAGTGCGAACCTGCACCGCCTGCCCAATTTCGGGAATTTGGATATTTAATTCGGGAATTATTGCCATAAAAATCCAAAATGTCCCAAACCAATCCGGCCACATCTGTCGGTAATACGCCGTTCGGACATGCAGGGGATTTTATGCCAATATGCGAAATCGGTACAGCGCAGCTATTTCACTGGGGAGCAATGGCGTTGTTTAATATGGTCGGGTGGTTTAATCTTGGCTGCCATGGAAACCGGTGAATCAATAGTGACCTGCTCGCCACGAATTGTTGCTATTGAAACCAGCAGTCGCATCGGGTCGGTGGCGGTGGCTTGCGGCAAGCTGGTTTTGGGTGAACGGCAATTCAGCAAGGCCATGCGCCATGCGGTGGAACTTATGCCGGCGATCCGGGACCTGGCGCGGGAACAGGGGTGGAAGCCGGGCGATATTGATCAGGTATATGTTTCGGCGGGTCCGGGTTCTTTTACCGGAATAAGAATCGCGATTGCCATTGCGCGGGCGTTGCAGCAGGCGCTGGGATGCCAATTAATTTCAGTGCCGACGGTTGATGTACTTGCGGCCAATGCGCCGGTGGAAGTTAACGATCTGGTGGTACTTATGGATGCGAAGCGCGGGCAGATTTATGCGGCCCGTTATCAGCGAGATGCCACATCCGCCATGCTGCGCCGCACGTATGGCCCACTGCTGACAGATCCAACAGCGTTTCTGTCGCAGGAGCCGCACCCGCTATATATACTCGGCGAAGGCATTGATTATCACCGTGCGGCGATTGCGGCGGCGAGCGGAACAATTATCGAGCTGGATAAAATGTTCTGGCAACCGCAGGCAGGGATGGTGCATAAGCTGGGATGGGCGTTGGCGAAAGCGGGAGCGTTCACTGAGCGCGAGGCGCTATTGCCCATTTATCTGCGTAAGGCGGAAGCGGAGGAAGTGTGGGAGAAAAAACATGGTGTAACTTCGGTTTGAAGGATTCAATGATGGATGTGATGGTGGATTTGTGCGTGGTGCCCATGGGCGTGGGCGTTTCGGTTTCAAAGCATGTTGCGGCGTGTCAGGGCGTTTTGCGGGAAGCGGGGTTGAAACATCAGATGCACGCATGGGGAACCAATATTGAAGGCGAATGGGATGCGGTATTTGCGGCCATTAAAAAATGTCATGAAACGGTTCATGCAATGGGTGCGCCGCGCATTGTGACAAGCTTGAAAATAGGAACACGCACCGACCGGGTACAGACGCTGGAAGACAAAATACGCAGCGTGCGGGAAAAACTGTGAGCCGGCGCCCGCGCGAGGTCAGCGAGCCGCAGGGTATTCGATTAATTCAATGTCGGCTGGGGCTGCCCGAAAATCAAAGGAACGGTCCTTGGATTCCCGCAATGTACCTTTTATTCTGGAAAGGATTTCCGACTTTGAACGCAGCGCCGTGAGATTGGAACCCGCAAAATCCACCATCACATCCATCATTGAATCCTTCAAACCGAAGTTACACCATGTTTTTTCTCCCACACTTCCTCCGCTTCCGCCTTACGCAGATAAATGGG
>DAHXLH010000275.1:0-9598 GCA_027366115.1 Phycisphaerales bacterium | reverse complement strand
CATCGGCCAAATGACAGGGGCCTACGCCGCCGGCTGCATCAGCGATAAAACCCCAAAATTAGCGGCCAAAGCATTAACGGCCCTGCTGGTTTTTGGTCATCGGCTCTGGCAGCATGGCCTGTTTGTCGACGTGCGTACCTCTGGTATATCAGATATGCAGTCCGCGGCGGCGGGCTTGCAAATGGTCTATAAATCCGGCCCGGCCAAAAATAAATTTGAATGTGACTCCGCCACGAAACTTATCGGCGCGTTAAACAAGGCCAGCCTTCGGTGGTACGACAAGATGAAAATTGTTGATGTACCAGATCCGAATTCCGGTGACATGGCCAACATTGTCCGAAAGGACCAGGACCTGTCGTGGCGAATTGAGGCGATGCTGGAATTAGGCATTGCCCGATGGAGTACCTCCTACACCCCGCGTGCGCATGCCATTGCGGATTTCCTCAAACATTACACCGCAGATTCCAATCACTGGATCAGTGCCTCGGCAAAAGTCGCGTATGCCATGACCGCCACTACCATGAGCCAACTGGCCGGTAATTAAGCGGCTTGGACCTTACACCGTCAAATCACCCGAGAGTTCCTGCTGGTACCGCTTCATTAATTCGGACCGCGTTAAAAAGCCCAGAAGTGCCGGGGTTTTATCCGCTGGGTTGGCATCATCCAGAACGGCCAGCCGGGAAATGTCAAAGCGTCCAAACATCGTCAAAGCGGCATCGAGCGTGTCGTGAAATTTGATCGGCGGAACATCGGCTCGCATCACTTCCCCCACCAGCAGCAGTGGGGCGGCTTCCGGCTCCAGCAGGACTGTTTTCAAGTCATCTATGGTTAGTAGTCCCAGATAATTTCCGGTTTTATCCATCACCACAAAATCTTCTACACCGTCTGAATGGCTGCGCGCTAAAATGCTGGAAAGCGGATCATCCGGGCGGGCGACTTGGGCCTTGGCCAGTACCAATTGATCCACGCCGATGCGTTGCAGCGCACTGATTCCTACCGCGGAACCGAGCTTCACACCGAGCTTTTTCAGCGGCAGGGTGTATAAACTTTCCCCAACGAGCAACTGCTGAATCACCGTCGCGGTTACCGCCGCGAGCATAATCGGCACCATGATTGCGTAATTCTGCGTAAGCTCAAATAAGAGAATAATGGCGGTCAGTGGAGCCTGTATGGCCGCGGCCAGAACTGCTCCCATGCCCACCAGTGCATAGGTGGCCGGATCGCTCACCAAGCCATAATGCGCGAGCACCACGCCTACGGCACCACCGCCGGCGGCACCAATAAATAATGCCGGTGCAAAGACGCCGCCTGAGCCGCCCGGTGCCAGCGTGAAGGATGTCGCAAGGATTTTGAGTACGCAGATCACCACGAGAAATTCTAAGGTCAGATTAATGGTATGCCCGGCGATAGAGTGAACGCCGGAATACCAGCGCGGATCAATCATCCGCAGAATAGTGGGATATCCGTCACTGAATATCGGTATATAACCTTGGGCGAAGCGCGTACGTAAAAATGGGTCATCGCGGAAGATAATGAGCATGGCGACACCGCAAACCCCGCTAAGCGCTGCCCCGATCGCCGGGTGCAGAAAATAGGGTATGCGGGAGCGGTGTTTTTGTGAGTAGTTTTCCACCATAAGATAAAAACGGGTAAAGCCTACCGCCAGCAGGCCGCACACGGCACCGAGCAGCAAATAATACGGCACTTGGCCGAAGGTAAAGGCTAACGCCGGCCCGGTGGTCGGCATTTGAAATAATCCCCGCGCCGCGCCTCCACCGGAAAGCCCCACGTACATCGTCGAGGCCATCACCGAAGAAATAACAATCGGTGTAAGCGTTCGCACGGAAAAATCGCGCAGCAGAACTTCCATGGCAAACAGTACGCCTGCAATGGGCGCTCCGAACACCGCACTGATTCCCGCCGCAGCGCCGCAGCCCAACAGAATCGGCATATTGCGGCGGGAAAATCCCAGGCTATTGCCGCATAATGCTCCGATCGACGCGCCAATCACCGCAATCGGTGCCTCGGGGCCGGCCGATCCGCCGGTGCCAATGGTCAAACTGCTGGCGACCAATGTTTCTATGCCCAGGGAAGCCTTGAGTTTACCCGATTCGCGCGACAGAGAATGCAACAACCCGGCTAAGCCGTGCAATTCGGATTTCTGCCGGCCCCACAGTCGCCGCCACATTACCAGCACCAGGCCGCCACCGGCGGGAATCAGGGGTAGAAATACATAGCAGGGCCACCAAGTGGTTGCATGCGTTGCCTTCACCGCCGGCAAGTAATAATAGTTTTCAATGAGCTTAACGGTCTGTTCAAAAAGCCATGTCGCCCCGCCCGCCAGCAGACCGACAATAAACGATAGACCGATCAGTAAGGTCTGCTCACGAATTCCCCATCGGGCTAATTGCTGCTGCCCGCGCAGTTGCCACGCCAAGATCCATTGTTTCATTTGCTTGAACGGGGGAGTCAAACGCATCAGCAATCGGCCTCATCCATAACGCATTACTTACCATAAAACCGCTCTGGGGACAACACTTTCCGGGCACTTTCCGGGCAATCTTTCGGGCAATCACCAACCCTGCCCGGTATACACAATTCCACCGTCGTGGTTTTAATTTAACGGCATCCCGGAGTCATACAGCGGTAATATTTTTATGCAAGTTGCCGGTCTGCTGGCCTAAAGACTCCGCGCATGGTTACAATTTACTCCATGATGCTGGAAAAAGATCAGTGTGGTAGACGTTTTGGTTCCTGGGTTGGCGGGGTATTACTGTGTGCCCTGCTGCTTACGGTGGGAGGATGCGTGGAGCGTTCAGTTACGCTGGTAAGCGATCCGCCGGGAAGTTTGGTCTATTTAAACGATGTGGAGCAGGGCACCACACCCTGTAGGGTGCCGTTCAAATGGTACGGAGATTACAGCGTGCGGCTGCGCAAAAAAGTAAATGTCGGCACGCCGCTGAAGCCCAAAAATGTGTATTACTATCTGCATACGCATAAAACCATGCCGCGGCCCTGGTTCCAATGGTATGGTGTAGACCTTTTTGCCAGCATTCTGCCCTTTGAATTTAAGGATCATCAAATCTGGGCATTTATTGTGCCCAAGGTACCGACACTGACAACTCCGGAATTAATAAAGAAAGCCAACGAGCTTAAAGCCAAACTTCCGCCGCCGAAACCGGCAAGCCCCTGATTTTCCTTCGGCTAAATGGAGTAACACGATGAGACGGTATTGGTTTATGGTGGCGGTAACAGGTTTGGCGGCCGGCTCCATCAGTGTTGCAATTCCGCCGGCGCTTGCCGTTGCGCCCGCAGCCTTTCCATCCCCCTTGGCGGGCCGAATTCCATCGGATGCGCAGGTTTATTTTGGATGGGCGGGGCCGGTGGCCAAGTGGCCGGGCTACAAAACGTCCAATCTCCGCGTGGTGGTTTCCCATACGCACATTGCGGATTTCATCCAGGGCAATCTGCCGATGTTGCTGCATCGCTTCAATCAATTGCCCGCGGCACGCAATACCCAGTTGCACATTTCGGAATTCAAAAAGGCATTCGCCATCGGCTCATTATTAATGACGCATCCATTTGCCGTGTATTTTCGGCCTATCAGCACAGGTATCCGCAACGTGGCCCCGGTGCCTCAGGTGGTGCTGATCATGAATGCCGGGAAATATCCGGCGGTCGTGCTGGCGATATTCAAAAAGTTGCCGCGGCGGCTTTATCCCACCGGCCCGCGCATTAGTGTCGGGACTGTGGGTTCCATTGTGTACGCCGGTATCCACATCACACCGGGCGTGCGAAAGGCTTTGGCTCACAGAGGCAAAACCTTGGCGACGGATGCAGGATTTTGCCGCACCATGCGCTTTATGCCCGCCCATCCCGTATCCGCGGAATTCGCTGATTTAACGCAGCTGCGTGCGTATGGCAACACCCTTTTAGATCAAGCATTGCACCATGCCGCGCCGCGTCGCTCGCCCATGGGTAAACACCAGCGCATCATCCTTAATAGCGCCAAGATTATTCTTAATGGCCGATCATTTCATAACGCTGTCGCCTACGCATCGGCGGATGGCTTTGCCGGTAAACAGTGGCTGAACGCATCTTTTTTGGCCCTGCGCCATGCGACAGACAAACCCACGCCCGGCGCAGCGGATATGCTGGCTCTGGCACCCGAAGATTCGCCGAGCGTTACTGTTTCGCATTGGAATGCGGGCGCATTTGCCCGCACGTTCAAAACGTACCTGGAAGTCGCCGGCCCGAAAATGCACCGCAAAGTGCAACAGGTCTTAACGATGGTTAACGGCATCACCGGGGTCGATGTCGAAAAGGATTTGATCAATGCGTTCGGCCCGTATTGGCTGACTTACCAAAGCCCCGCCATGCCCATGAGCAGTTCCTTGGGGCAGGTGCTGGTTAATAAGCTTGCGCATCCCCAGCGTCTTTCCCGTGCCTTGCAAACATTAACGCCCATGGCGTTGCTGGCGGTCAACGCCGCGATGCGGGAACGCGGATACAACGGCAAGCCGGCCCAATTAAGAATTCTCCATTCGCATGGCGCGACCATTTATTACATCAAAGCCGCCGCTGTCATGCCCGCCTGGGCGATTGCCCACGGATACTTTTATTTTTCCGCATTCCCCCGGCCCATTGAGGTGGCGCTGGCGCGTCACGCCGATGCACGATCCATTCTTGATAACAAAAAGTTCATAGCACTGCAAAATCAGCTCGGCTGCGCGCGTAATTACACCAACGCCGCGTTTGTGGATCAGCCGCGACTGCTGCCGGACGCCTACGCGACACTCACCACTGAAGCAGCAACGTATTCATTGCTGCTGGGGCTGCAATTTAATCCGCCGATAACTTCTCTGATTCCTCGGCTTTCCGATTTACAAAAATCCACCACGACTTCTGGATCTGTCACCTGGACGGATCCAGCCGGCTGGCATAGCCGCAGTATTTCGGGTTATCCCGGCAGCAGTCTGTTAGTGCCGTAAATCGCTATTTTTTCCGTGTGTTGCGTTTGCCGCGGCGTTTTGTGGTAAACGAACTGGGGAGGTCGGCAGTCATGTTATATAAGAAAACTATTTGCTGGAGGGATTCCAGCGCGGGATGGTCCGGATCGATTTTCTCAAAGATATTCAAGGCGCTTAGTGCGGCTTCGGGCCTTCCGCACGCGATGTGATACCGCACAATCATTTCGTAAAATGCGGCAAATTCTGAGATATGGAATATCTTGCGATCCGGATACAGCAATGATAATTCAAATCGGTGCTTAAGTATTTCCTGGGCCTTTTCCAACTCGTTATGGTTCAGATGAATTCTGATCATCGCTGTTTTCGCAAAGAGATAATCAGGGTGGCGGCGGTACAAGTCTTGGACGGTCCGATGCGTATCGGCCCCTCTTCCGAGGCGGCTGTAGAGTGCCGCCAGATAGTTGCCGATTTTTGCATCGTCCGGGAATTTATTGTGCAGCGCTTCAAGCTCGGATAGCAGTTCCGGCCATTGCTCAGGCTCGAACTGATTCGGGTGGAGTTTCTCATAGCTTTCAACCAATTCGGGTGTTTCCGGAGGGTTCCCCTCCGTCAGGGGTTCACGGGTTATCTCGTAGGAAATCAGCCGTAAGTGTTTCTCCTCATATTGATCACGCTTTGCCGCGTGCCTGGCCGCCAGAAGCGCCGTGGCCGCCTGCTTAATAGCTGGAGTTGTCAGGTCCTCCGAATCAGTTCTATCGACGGCGGGTGGGCTGATTGATTTTATCTCTTTCATACCAGTTATTTTTATCAACAATGCGACCGATTAACAAGCGACACAGGCTCGCGGCTGTTATTGGGTTCCGGTTACACGGTTTTTGGCCAAGGCGGGATCAATTCCCGGCCAATGGAGAATTTTTTGGATTCACTATGTACTGCGCATTGTAATCGAATCGGGCGGTCAAGATGACCGCGGCCAGCGTTAGTGATGACCAGAGTACGACATCCACCGTGTCGATGTAATGGCGGCCATTCGGGCCTAGTACCCTGGCAAATTCCGATGTCCAAAGCATGAGAAATGCCGTCAGACTTAGTGCGATCCAAGCGAACCTCCGACTGGCTTGGGCGGCGAATTTGTCCTCGGCGATCATCCCCACGGCCATGAGGGCAAAAATCAGCGTGACGTAATGCGGTACCCAGGTACGTTCCGAAGCCCAGAGCATGAACATGCCCACACACGCGATTTCCATGGCATATCGGCGGGTGCGCAGGCTGGGCAACTTTTTCCGCGCCCACCACATGCCGCAAATCGCGATGATCAGGACGATTATGCGGCCGATCAGATGGGCGGTTTTTTGCGATAGACGGATCAGCGTTAAATAATGATTATGCACCACACCGTTATGCACGGTTTTCCAGGCTGGAACATGGGCAAACAGTCGGAGGATAAACTCCGGAATCGACTCGCCATTACCAAATTTGATTTTGTCATGCAGAATATAGGGGGCAATCATGATATGGCCCCATTGGCCCAGCCATGTGATGTTCTGACTCCAGCCGAAAAAAATCGCGGGAACCAGAAATATCCATATTCCTATTCCCGCAATCATTGATGCGCCGATGATCCATCGCCGGCGATAGAGAAAATAGGCCAGAAACGCCAGCGGAGTTACCTTGATGCAGATCGCCATGGCCACCAGCACCCCGGCTGCTACGTCACCGGCCGGAGATTCTTCCTGCGCCATCCATAATCCGGCGGCCAGGGGCAGGAGCATCAGTAGATTCATCTGCCCCTCCTGAATATCGCCGATGACGGGAAAAAACCACCCCGCACCAATCAGCAACAGCGCGCCGGGCAGTACGTTGCCCCCGCCGCGGCGGATAATGGATAAGGCCAGCAGAAAAATCGGGACAAAGAAAAACGGTTTGCAGATAACCCACGCCGCCTGTGCGTCGGGGCGGGATAAAAGTGTAAAAGGGGCCACGAACAGCATGGCAAACGGCGGCAATGGAAAGCGATCGCTGCGATAGGGCTTATGATCATGAATAAACAGCGGGACCGTTTTCATGTAGGAATCAAAAGCGTCAATATGTTTTTGACGGGTCATTTCGTGGGCGATTTTATGATGCGCCTGCACCGCCAGAATAATAGTGGCTATCGCAATAACCACCAAGGCAATGGTTAAAATCATTCGTCGGGGCATACGGCTCCAATACTCGCGGCAACGTGTCAGACCAGGGTTTTCCCAATCATCCCTTCCAGCACCCGCAGGGGGGATTTTTCCGGGCTTTTCATCGCTTCTATGGGCAGAAGATAGGTTTGTTCCAATAAATACTGCCCGGCATCCACCGCATGCAGCACCTCATCGGTAAAGCAGGTCCAGGTACAGTGAGGCGGAAATACAAAGGGGGTTTGGGGGGCGGTTTTTTGATACTGCTCATCCATTTTGCCCTGATCATGAAGTTGCAGCATGTAGTGGTCGTACGCGGTACGGGGGGTGCGGGTAATGCGCAACAGGTACATGAACTCCCGGGCACCGGGGAGCGGGGCTTTGAGCCGGGGTACAAATTTTTTGGCAAAATCCGCGAACGGTTCACCAATGCGCCAATCGCGGCCTTTGCCTTCGGGGTTGACGTTGCAGAATATGCGGATAATGCGTTTCCCACCGACGGGCCGGGCCGGAAATTGGTCCGGATGCAGCCGGGTATCATCTTTGGTAACTTTGCTGGCCCGGCCCTTGATTTCAACGGGGCGGTAGCTGGTGCGCATGCGCAGCAGAGCCGATTTGTATTGGGGAAACAATCCCTGCATGAGCGTAAGCGTGCTTTCGGAATAGCGTTTCAGTAGTGCCGCCAGTTCCCGCTGCGCTGCATCATCGCCTTCCATACCCTGGATACGGCCATTGCGATGGTCATAACTGATGTTTTTTGCCCCTCCGTTGCTCCATACCGGGGTAAGAAACTTTTGTTCCTCCGGCGTGAACGCGAAATCCAGCCTGGGCAGATAAACCACGTTACCGGATTCCATCGCCACGGTCGCACCATTCTGCTGCGCAGGGGAAAATGGGCCATTCCATTGGGTTAAGTCAACGTTATAAATTCGATCAGTCATAGAGCACTCCGCCATATCGGCAACCTGGTAGCCTGTCCGAGTAATCGCAAGCCCGCCATTACTCACAGGGCTCCCGGGGTCGCAACTTCGCGGGTAGCATAACGTAGAAGTGGCGGAACATTCCACTGGTACTCGACAATACCCGGATTTTGGGGCAGGCTCCCGGTCAACGTAAACCGTCCTCTGCGTTTATCCACGTGATCAGCGAAAACCGCGGTTGTGTTTTTGGGGGGTACCGCGGATGACGCCGGTGACGCGGATTAACGCGGGGTTCCGTTTTGTTTCAGCGACGGCCACTCTTTTGCGCCAGCCGAATTCGTGTCTCTACTTTCCACTCTCTCCTGTCACTGCTCTATCGGGTCGCAGCCCGATGTCCGCGGTTTTTTGCGGTCCATTTTGAATCGCATATCACGTGCCGAGATTTTATGGAGGCGACCCCTTTGGAATTAACGTGTTCGCATGGTGCCGCATTATGGGGGTGCCGGTGATCCGCGGCGTAAAACGGTTTTGCGCTGTTGGTAAAAAGATTTGCGCTGTACGTAGTGGCGGAGGATTAAGGGGAGCACTTAAAATGTTGACTAAATTCACGCGCCCGCGATTCCGTTATGTGGCTGTGGCGGCCGGAGGGATGTCGCGATCTTCAAGAGCGCAGATCGCGGCGGAAGCTGAGATTGGTTCTCGCTCCCGCGGACCGCGTGAGTTTTTCAGATGTCCCGCCGTTCGCCCTGCTGCGCCGCCACGCTAATAAACGCAAGGTAGCCTGATGCGGCAGCGTCACGGTTTGATGCGAAGTGTGGTCCCGGAAAATATCTGTGCTTCCGTCGGCAATCGGTGTACCAGTCGCACCGCCGGGAAGTGCATCGTGCAGTCAGATCGCGTCTCGCAACCAACTCAACGCTGCCGCATCGAGCTAACGATGAACGTTTGACTTATATTCCGCGCATGGTAGCCAACTGATGCGGCAGTGTTCCGGCTCGCTGCGGAGCGCCGTCGCGGAAAATATTTGCGCTTTCCTCGGCAATCGATGTACCAGGCGCGCCGATGGGAAGAGTATCGCGCATTCAGATTGCATTCCGCATCCAACTCTTCGCTGCCGCATCGAGCCAAGGGCGGATCACGCTTGGAATGGGGACACAGGGCGTTAGGGCAGGCACGGTTTGCCTGCGGAGTTACTCGGACAGTGAATGGGTTTGGCAATAGCGCTTCCCGCAGCGCTCATGAGCGGATACCAATGTGAGCCTTTCGCGGGAAGGCGAACATACGTGCCATCCGGAATGGCCGATTGGTAGCTGGCCCGTGAGGAAAAATACGCCATCGATTGTTGGGGCGTCATGTTGGGGCTTTTTGGCTGGGCGAGGTATTGCTTGGCCTCTTTGGCTCGAGGGGTATATTTCATCAGGTAGCCGATTTTTTTGTCCCCGCAACTGGTACACGTATACATATAAGCGCGTACCAGCGTATCTTTGCCGGTGGCTCCTTTTAAAGGTGGAAGAGCGCTTGTCGGCTCGGTGGTAATGCT
>DAHXLH010000267.1:0-5598 GCA_027366115.1 Phycisphaerales bacterium | reverse complement strand
GAAAATTTATTGGCCATCGCTCGCAGTTTGCATTCCGCGTCGCTATCGCTGCCGCTGCCCGCAACTTTGGCGATGGCCCGGCCCTCGGAACTCCAAGGGCGCATCGCGGCAATTTTAGATGATCGCAAAAACCGCCGCCCCATATCCGTGAGGCTGGCTGTTGGAATGCTAATCGGCGGTGCATTGGTCGTCGCGTCATGTGCCGCGCTGCACCTGCAAGCCAGTCCTCCATTGCCACCCTCGCCTCCCAACAATAAACCAGCCGCGGCACCGGCTCCGGCACCGCGAAAAACCATGACGTTGACTGTTACCGACAAACAAACCGGCAAACCGCTGGCGGGGGTAAAAGTTCACGCCATTATCCACGACCAGGCTGCCACGACACAATACACCGATGCGGCGGGAATGGTGACGTTGCCGGTGCCACGTAATCAACACAGCATGTTTCTTGTCCAGATCCTGCCGAGAAATCGCATCCACCTGATGCTGATGTGGATGCCGCATCACGGAAAACCGCAAACAATACCGCGCCGGTACGCCGTTTCGGCGACACGCGGAATAGCCATTTCCGGCCACGTGGTGGACAAGGCGGGAAAGCCAGTTCCACGCGCCCATGTCAGGCTGATGATAGTGGCGCGACAGAAATCACCCCACACCTTGATTGACTGGTCCCCAATCACTGTTCTCACGAATTCGGCTGGTGTTTGGCGCTACGATGGTGTCCCGGCAACGGGCTGCAAAAACATTACAGTGGCGGTATGGGACTACAAATACGTATGGGGTTCGCAACTGCTGCATTTGCAGACATTTCAGAATCTGGCACCGCTCCGCAGCGGAAGCGCGACGTTCGCCCTGAAGCCGGGCGTTATGGTGCATGGTATGGTGCGCGGCCCTGATGGGAAACCAATGGCTGGGGTCAGAGTTCTTGTCGCCCCATGGCGATTCGGCGAAAATATACCGTCGCCAATGACCACTGATTCCAAGGGACGATTCTCCTTCGCCGCCACGCCGGGGCACAATGTCATTCTGACCGCGACTGCGAAACATTTTGGCGCCGCGCTTGCCGAATTCACCATGCGCAATAAGCCCCGGACTATTTCGATAAGCCTGACTTCCCCGCATGAACTCATGGGCCGTGTGGTAAATAGAAAAGGCGTTCCCCTTGCCGACGTCAATGTCTACGTCGATACGTGGCGCGGGTTCAGGACCTTGAAGCATAATATGCGAACGGACACCCAAGGACGATTTGTCTGGCGGGGCGCACCGGCGGGCAAAATAGGCGTGAATGTTAACGAGCGGGGCTACCCGTTCACCATGGATGTTCACGTTCAGTCCGGAAAGCCCAATGTTATTACTCTGCGACGACCGGTAACCGTTCATGGTACGGTAGTGAACGCCAAGACCGGACAGCCGATCAAGCGCTTCACGATTATCCGTGGCTGCATTTTCGCCCCCGCAGCAAATAGTCCGCCCGCTCCGCAGCACATAAGCTGGGATCAAATGAATCCCAAAACGGTCGCCGGCAATAGCCGTTTTATTTACACGCTGCCGAATCAGCGGGCTGGCTACGCGCTTCGGATAGTAGCCAACGGCTATCTTCCCACGGATTCCAGGCTGTTTCACAACAACAAACACAGTATATCGCTGAAGTTTGCTTTGACGCCCGCGCATGGTATTTCCACTACAGTGCTGAATCCGGATGGCTCTCCCGCCGCAGGTGCCACGGCGGTGCTGGTACCTGCACGTAAGGTGGCGTTCATCGGCTTTGGCACGTGGTCTATGCTGCAGGGCGATTTTCAAAGCCACGTCGGCGCGCACGGGCATGTCCACTTCACGCCGCAACAGGGTCCGTATCTGCTGGCGATTTACGACCACATGGGTTATACGGTGCTGACGCGCAAGGCGCTACATGGGTTATCGACAGTGAAACTCAAGAAGTGGGCGAGCATCCGCGGCAAATTGCTTTTTGGTACCAAGCCCGCACCCCATCGAAACATACAGGCAAACATCAGCATGCACGTGGGACCAAATGTTGCTCCGCCCGGTATTCAATGGCAAATCGCGGTGAAAACGGACGCTCAGGGCCGATTTACTGTTCCCCGGATTCCTGCCGGGACCGGGTCCATTGCGATGGCGATCTCGCAAGAGCCGGCGGGTGGGCCGTCCGCCATGGGCAGCGAGGAATTCTCCCAGCCGCTGGTGGTAAAGCCGGGTAATGTGAACCATATTATCGTGGGTCGCGTAGGCCGTACGGTCGAAGGTCAAATAGATATTCCGAAATTCCTGGCCCGCCGACGCAACTGGTATTTCCAGATCGGCGACGTGATGACCAAGATGCGCCCTGTGCCGATGCCTGCCAATGTCAAACACGGAACTCCGGCTCGGCAACTGGCGTGGTTCAAAGCCTTTGCGGCGACACCTAAGGGAAGAGCCTTGCTGGTGGCAAACCAGAAGTGGTGGCAATTGCACGCCCAAAGCTATGGTTTCATCGTCAGGCCGGATCATACGTTTGCCATTCATAATGTGTTGCCGGGAACGTATCGCATCTACCTTAGCGCCGTCCACATACGCCATCCCCGCGCGACGGGCGTTTATTCTGGTGTGGTAGCCCGGGTGGCAGGCACCTTCACCGTACCGCCCATCCCCGGCGGTGTGACGGATGTGCCGCTGAAAATTCCGCCGTTGAAGCTGGTGCTAGTAAAAACCGCGAAGCCCGCTGATCCACCGGCCCCCGCGCCGAAGCGAGTTCATGCGGTTAAGACCGTGCCCGCGATGGCGACGGTGGCAGCACCGCCCGCCCAAGCGCAAAAAACCATTTCAGGGCGTGTGAACGATGATCTGGGAAATCCTATTGCCGGGGCGCACGTTGTGGTGTCTTGGCATTCCTCCTCAAAATTGGCTGTAGCCAGCGCTATGCTGTCCATGCAAACAGTGCTTACAAACGCCAGTGGCGTCTGGCGCTGCCCGGACGTGCCGGTGAAATATATGCAGTCTATCAGTGTCGGTGTGTGGGATTACCACTACGTATTCGCGCCATCCCCTGGTTTCCAAAATGGAATTGTGGAGTTACAAAGCTTCAGCCATTTGAAAAAGCTTCTTAATGGCACGGCGGTGTTTATCCTGCATCGCGGAATTATGGTGCAGGGCGTTGTGCGTGGCCCGGATGGAAAGCCGGTTGCGGGTGCCGCAGTCGCGGTGGGACCAGATCGCAGTCCCAGCAATGCGCTACCTCCGATCATGACGGATGCCCGCGGCCGGTTCGCTTTTGCTGCCAAATCTAACCGGTGGGGCGTGGTGGTGACCGCGACGGCGCAAGGCTTTGGCCCGGCGCTGATGCATTTCAGCGTGTCGAAAGGGCAAAAGCCTGTCGTACTCCAGCTTTCGCCGTCGCATACGCTTACGGGGCAGGTCGTCAATTTGGCGGGCCTTCCACTTGCCGGTGCCATGGTCTACACCGATACTTGGCGGGGCTATCGTACGCTGATCCATGCGATGCGAACCGATTATAACGGCCGCTTCGTTTGGAACGGGGCTCCTGCGGGTGAAATTCTGGTGGACGCCCAAAGTCACGGGTATGCGTATACCATGGATATTCCCACGCGTCCCGGGAAGGCCAACCGCATCACCCTTCGGCCTATCCTCAAAGTTTTTGGCACGGTAGTGAGTGCCAAGACCGGCAGGCCAATTCATAAATTTCGGGTAATCAGGGGGTCCGCGAATAGTCCGGCGTATCCGTCATCGTCCGCCGCGTGGAACAACTACTCTGCGAGCGAGGTTACCGATGACGGCCACTTCACGCAAACTTTTCCGTCTCAGTATCCGGCGTATGCGATACGGATCGAAGCCAAAGGCTATCGCCCGGCCGATTCCAAACTCTTTGCGAACGATGGGCGGGCGCTCCATTTGCGATTCAGACTGCAGCGGGCGACCGATATTACCGCGCGAGTTCTTAATCCGGACGGAACCCCCGCCGTCGGTGCCAAGGCGCTGCTGGTGCCCGCGGGCATGGCAGGTGTTATCGACACCGCCGAGCGCTCGGCAAACAGTCCACCCCAAAACATTCATACGGCGGACAAAATGGGCAGGCTGGTTTTCGCGCCACCTGCCACGGGTTACGATATTGCGGTGTATAACCAGCTTGGCTATGCAGACTGGTCCAGCGATCAGCCGCCGAAGAATGGCGTTGTGAAGCTGAAACGCTGGGGCAGCATTCGCGGCCAAGTGCTGCTGGGCACCAAGGCTGCGCCGAAACAAGAGATCCATGCGGATATTGTGACGCCCGCGGAATCGAATGGGGCCGGACCCACGGTTCAATGGCAAGGTATAACCCGAACGGATGCCGGGGGAAAGTTTTTCATTTCGCACATGCCCGCGGGGAACGCCAGACTTGCGGTGGTGGGCAAAGAGCGCTTTTTGACAGCCGACACCAGTGTGAGATCGTACGCGTTGCAAAAGCGCGTCAGAGTTGAATCTGGAAAAACCTCCCATATAACGCTCGGAGGCGTGGGCTGTACCGTGGACGGGGTGATACGGATACCTACCGTATTAGCCGATCGTCATGACTGGTATTTTGTTCCCGGCAATGCTTTTATAAATCCCCCGCCACCGCCTGCGTCACTGCAATTGCCGATGCCTGAAGATGTCAAGCACGGACCGCCGACAGCGCGCAGGCAATGGCGCAAACATTTTCTGGCAACGGCTGCCGGAAAAGCCTTCGGGGCGAGATACGCTCGCTGGTGGCGAGCGCACAGGAGACGGTACAACCTGCTTGTGCGACGGGACGGAACTTTTACTGTTCTGGGCGTACTGCCGGGGACCTACACAGTGCGCGTTGAAGCCCGATCGAAGGGATCCTCCTATCTCCGCGGCGCCATCGGCACAGTTCACGGCATCTTCACCGTACCGCCCATCCCCGGCGGCGTGACTGATGTGCCGCTGAAAATTCCGCCGTTGAAGCTTGTGCCGGTGAAATCCGCTAAACCTTGAGATGGCTGTTCTCTGTTCAAGTTGGGCTTGCCGCCGCGGTCTGGCGATATGCACAAATTACGGGTAAATTCTATAATATTGTTCGACGCGCCGGAGATTGGATAGGCCGGATCGTGGCGGCGTGTTTGCGGCCTTCTTGCGAAAGTCTGGAGCTCGCCGCCATGCGGGCGGACGCATGAACACGCCGGGTAAGGACGGTTGAATGGGCACTCTAATGATGAAAAAGGATAGGTTAAAAATTAAGTTAGGGGAAACGGCGTCAGCCCGGCGCAATCGCTGTGATCAGATTCTGGCATTATTGAAAAAAATGTACCCTGATGCGCATTGCGCTTTGGTTCATCAGTCCCCCTTGGAATTGCTGATTGCGACAATCCTTTCCGCGCAATGTACTGATGTGCGCGTCAACCTGGTTACGCCGGTGCTTTTTAAGCGATTTCCCGATGCCGCCTCATTGGCTGCTGCGGATATTTTTCAAATTGAAGACATTATTAAAAGCACCGGCTTTTTCCGCGCAAAAGCGAAGTCCATTCAGCAAACTGCCCAACAGCTTGTCGCATCGCATGGCGGTCAGGTGCCAAGCTCCATGGAAGAGCTTACCGCGTTGCGGGGGGT
>DAHXLH010000066.1:0-13697 GCA_027366115.1 Phycisphaerales bacterium | reverse complement strand
TTGCAACAATGCTGTCTGCTTGCTGCCAAGGCCGGTCACGTCTATAACATTCGTTGTGTACTTGCGGCCTGATCGGATGAGCCGGGAAAATCAGCGAATCGGGTTAAATGTCGCGTTGCGCGGGTAAGATTTAGAACCGGGGAGAAGAAATTTCCCTCAGGGATCGGCACAGCGACTTGGCGATTGCAATAAGAAAGGAAATTTTACTCACATGGCTCCATTATTACTCTATGATTTAAGCCAACTTGATTTGCATAAAGAAGAGTTCTCTCTGGAAGATATTCGTAAAATTAATCCGCAGCGCTTTGAGATGGAGCAACTCTCGGCGATTATTCATATCGATTACGCGGCTACCATTGTCATTGGTGTTAAGCATCTCAAGGAAAATGAGTTTTGGGCGCGCGGCCATATTCCCGGACGGCCCTTGATGCCCGGCGTTCTGATGGTGGAAGCGGCGGCTCAACTGTGCTCATTTATGGCCCGCAAAACCATCCCGGAAATTAAATTCATGGGTTTTGCCAAAGCCGACACCGTGCGCTTCCGCGGAACGGTCGTGCCGCCGAGTTCGCTTTACTTAATTGCTCAGGCGGCGGATATATCACGCCGCCGGATCATCGCCAACTGTCAAGGCATCTGTAACGGCACTCTGGTTTTTGAAGCTGTGATAACCGGTATGCCTGTGTGAAATATCCGGTGTCAGCGTTTTAGAGCGTAGCAATGCCCGAAATAGTTGAAAAAATCGCTGATCTTCTGCCGGAAGTGGCTCCCGTTGCCGACCTGATTAATAGCGCGGCCGGCGAGATGTCCCATGAAGTTCTTCCCGCACCGAGCAGTAATCCGACTGAAGAGCCAGTTGATTCGCCGCGGAAATCTACGTCGGATGGCTTTGCCGCGGTTCCGGCAAAACCCGCCGTCTATGCGTGTTTTTCGCCGCAAGGAGTTCCTATTGTCGCAGCAACCACAGCAAATTTGCGCAAAGCACTCCAAAATCGCATCGCCGACGAAGCGGAGTCAAAAAAGAATCGCTTAAATTATGCCGAGTTTGTTGAAATCATTCGCTATCGGTGTGTCGGTAGCGCGTTTGCCGCAAGTTGGTGGTATTACCGCACCGTGCGATCTCTATTCCCCACCCGCTATGCCGCCATGCTGGCCTGGAAGGCCGCGTGGTTTATCACAATGAATCCCAGGGTGGATTTTCCGCAGTTTCAAATTTCCGCAGAGCTTTGCGACGCACCGGCACTTTGTGTGGGGCCGTTGCTTTCCCGGCGCGCGGCGCGGGAGCTGATGGGATCCATGGAAGACCTATTTGATCTATGCCGATATTACGACATACTCCGGCAGGCTCCGCATGGGACGCCTTGTGCGTACAAAGAACTTGGCAAATGCTCCGCAGCCTGCGACGGCACGATTTCTCTGACGGAGTATCAGAGCCAGGCGACCGCCGCCGGCCATTTTCTCGCGGATTCCCTGGAGGCGCGAAGCCGGTGGTTTGAGCAACAGGAGGCCAAAATTCGCCAGGCCGCTTCACGCATGGATTTTCGCCTGGCAGCCTTATGTAAACGCAAACTGGATCTGGCCGATAAGTTAAACCAGGGAAAGCTGACGCAAGTTCATAATATGGACGAATGGAAATATTTAATTTTCCAGCGGGGTAAAACCAAACACTGGGTCGCTGCCTTTGTGGCCGGCCCGGGATGGATTCTGGCTTTTCCGGAAGTTCAGGAATCCGCGGTTAATGAACATCTGTACACGTGGATGCAGGTGTGCAATCTGGGTGTGGCGGAGCACCTTGTAAAGGAAACTTTTCCCATTGAGGAAGTTGCGGCTCTGGTGACGTATCATAAATACCGCCCCGCGGATGCCGGGCTTTATATCCCTATGGGGCAAACGATGAGCATTGAAGTCATTTACCAGGCGATGCGGATATGGCTTAATTATGAGGATCAGGATGAAATGCCGGAACTGAATTCCGCAACGCGGCCCGCCCGGGTTCGCCGAGGTGAAAAGCCGGCCTCATGAGGATTTCCGCCGCAGCACGCACATGTAAGAAGAGCCTTTGAAGGGCTGAAAAAAAACGAATAACTAGACATTCAGGAGATAGGTGATGGTCGACGGCACAACGGATGTTTTGGTGATCGGCGGGGGTGTCATTGGCCTGACTACCGCGTGGCAGTTGGCGCAACGTGGCGTTTCAGTAACTGTCCTGGAGCAGGGACGCTGTGTTCAGGGTGCCAGTCGTGCGGCATTGGGAGCGCTTTGGCCGCCGCCGATGGCCCGCGCTGGAGCCATGCAGCAGATGCATCGGCAAAGTTTGTGGGGGTATGAAGCGTTTGTACAGTCGCTCCAAGCCGGCTCAGGAGTGCATGTGGATTATCAGCGCCGTGGAAAGGTGGAACTTTTAAATTCCGCCGATGCGGTTCGCACCGCTGAAGAGCAATGTGCCGCTGCCAACGCTTCCTGGCCGGAATTAAGTGACAAGCCGGTAATGGAACTGCTTGCCGACCAGCAAACGCTGCAATATGAACCGGAAATAGCCAACGCACCCCATGGATCGCATCTCTGCCGCTGGTCCGGACAGGTAAACGTGGACCAGCTGCTGGCGGCGCTGGTGAGAGCTTGCACCAATTCCGGCGTGCGGATGATTGAAGCCACCCGCGTCGACCGGCTGGAATCTCATGCCGACCGGATCGTGGCGGCCCATGCCAACGGCCAAAGATTTCTGGCTGAAAAATTTGTGCTGTGCGCGGGAATCGGTTTGCCGGCCATTTCCGCTGGGAATGATCTTGCACCACCTATCACGCCGGTGAAAGGGCAGGCGTTGCTGCTGCGTGTGCAAAAAGAAGTGATTCGGCATATCGTAAAAAGCGGCATGATCTTTCTGGTGCCTTGGCAGGATGGTCGGATTCTGGTAGGTTCCACCACTGAACCGGAGGCGGGCTTTGACCTCACCAACACCGCGGACGGTATCGCACTTCTCCTCAATGGCGCAACGCAAATTGTTCCGGCGCTTAAAGCTGCGGCGGTGGAACGCGTGTGGGCGGGCTTGCGGCCCACCGGCCCCAAACATCGTCCGGTAATGGGCCGGTCCCCCGCGTTTTCTAACGCGTTTGTATGTGCAGGCCATTTCAAAATCGGCATCGGGCTGGCTCCGCTGTCAGGAAAGTTCATGGCGGAATTAATTGTCACAGGGCGCACCGAGCCGGGTATGGAGGCCTTTGCGCCCAAGTGATCGCAGGGGTGCAAAGGCTCCGCTTGCGGACCTCGAAAATGGCGGGGCGGCGGCATCAAAAATAATAGTGAATGCCCAGGCCGAAGTATTGAATTTTGTCGACAAAAAACTGACCATAAGGTGAATGGCCGCGATAAAATTCCAGCAGGAATTGCAGTTTTGAACTATCGGGTTTTCCGTTGGTTAACTCAATACCGCCCACCGCTGAAATATCCGTGTCGTAATTATTTTCGCTCCAGTTTTTAAAATCAATGCCGGCCACAGGTGACATAAAACACGTGCCTTTATGAAAGAATGCCGCGCCGTGGTATTCCGCTCCATAGTGAAACCGCCAATGCCCCAGGTTCGACGGGGCCACATCATCAAGATAGCCCGCCCCGGCATACAATCGGACCGTGCGGTGGAACAAATCTATGGAGGCCAGGGCGTTAAGCTCCTCATAACTTATTTTTTGGCGAAGACCGTAGTAATATGCCGGATTAGCAATTAAAAATTCATCACCAAGGTGCGAACTCTGGTGGTAATAACGCACCAAAAAGGAGAAATTCCGATGGCGTGCCGCGAAATAGCCGCCTACCAGAAAATCAACATTTTGTAGATCACTGTGCGCCGTGTCCATGTTGAAATAGGCAAATACGTCCGCTTGCATGCCGGCTTCCCACTGCCAATGGTCCGGCCAATTGCCGCGCTCAAATGGTATCGTGTCCCCGACGCTCACAGGAATAACATCCTTCAGGCCATTGGGATGATAGGGCGAATAATAGGTGTAGGCCACGCTGAATGTCGGCCACTTTGGATCGGCGATCAGGGGTTGAAACAGTCTTCCGGGTGGCAGAAAACCGGTGGGAAGATGGTATACGCCCGCCCGTTCCATGGCCTTGGTATCCATGCCGATCGCAAAGTTTCCATGGGTGGAATTGGCCGATGGTCCGGGCACTGGCATGACGCCGAGATTTTCCGCTCCCGTGTTTGACGAAGGACGAATTTGGGACGTCGGTACTGGCGCAAACTTGACGGTTTTGACGCCCTCGATCTTCCGCACCGCCTTCCGCACGGCCCTTTGATCCGCCAGCGGTACACCGCTAATTTCAGTCGTTGTTCCATGCACCTGTACGGACGTGGATCGCAGGTGGAATTTCATGTGTAGCAACGCGGAAACGTATCCGGAAATATACGCGCTGCGCTCCGGTGCCGGCGCAGGGAGCGCCGCCGTAGCATGACTGCAAGTACAGAAAAGGGCGGCAACTGCCAGGGTATAGATGGTACGCATGAATTCTCCTGAATCTCTTTGCCTTATGTCCCGCGCTTGAATCTAACGTTATAAGCCCCGGGATATTGCAAATATCATATTGCGGCGGTTTCCAGCGGCAACACGCGCAAGGGCGCAGACTGAGCCGGGCGCTGGGGTCGCGGTTCAGGCGGCGGCGCGACCGGATTGCCGGCCGTAATATCCAACATGCGCTGCAAACTGACGCGCGACCAATACGTATCAAAAGAATCAACTTGAATTTGGTTCAAGACCTTTCCCATCGCGAGATTATCAAGAATGTAGAGCAGGTGGGGCGGATCAATGCGGTACATCGTGGTGCACAGACATTGGCACTCTGAAAGTACCACGATATTCTGCTCCGGATGGGCCTTGGCCAGACGTTGTACCATGTGCACTTCTGTTCCCACCGCCCATTTGCTTCCCGCCGGCGCAGCGGCAATCTGCTTGCCGATAAAATCGGTGGATCCCACCAGATCTGCCTTCTGTACCACTTCCCAACGGCACTCCGGGTGGACTAGAACTTTTACGCCAGGCATCCGGCGACGAATATCGTCGATATGTTCGGGCCGGAAAAGCTGGTGCACACTGCAATGGCCTTTCCACAGAATAAATGTGGCATCGCGAATTTGCCGCTCGGTTAACCCGCCATTGGGCTGCCGATAATCCCACACCACCATGGATTCCAGCGGGTATCCCATCTTATAAGCGGTGTTTCTACCCAAGTGCTGATCCGGGAAGAAAATAATTTTGGTATGGGGCGCATCCGCTGGCATTTGCCCGGCTAACGCCCAAGCCAGAATCTTGTCGCAATTGCTGCTGGTGCAAACGGCCCCGTCATGTTCGCCGACAAAACTCTTCACGGCGGCGGTGGAGTTCATATAGGTTATCGGTACAAGCTTGAACGCCCGGTCCGCTTCGCACGCCGCGCAGATTGCGGACCACGCATCTTGAACATCATCCAGTTGCGCCATGTCGGCCATGGAACAGCCGGCACCCATATCCGGCAAGAGCACTTTTTGATGGGCGGAGGTTAATACATCCGCTGATTCCGCCATAAAATGCACGCCGCAGAAAATAACGAATTCCGCGTCGGTAAGTTTGGCCGCCTCGCGCGATAATTGGAAAGAATCTCCCAGAAAGTCCGCAAAGCGCACCACATCGTCCTGCTGATAATGGTGCCCCAGAATTACCAGACGGCGGCCCAATTCCGCCTTCCGCTGCGCAATTCTTGCTAATAGATGCTCATGCGGAATTTGCATGTATTCTTTGGGGATTGGCTGTTGCCACTGCATAACACCACCTCTTCTTAGCACCATTATAGGCACCCGAGAGGTTTTTGTGGCTTTTTCAGGCTTCGGATGGGCACGGTTTCATCTCTGTATGGAAATCCGCCAGGACTTCCTGGGTTCGGGCCTCCGCTTCCAGTTCAAAGGGAGAATGGGCATACCCGAAATCCAGGCAGCATTGCACGTACTCACGCACAAAAACTCGTATCTCACCCAGACGTTCATACTGGCATACATGTGCCAGTTGATGGATCAGTCGGCGTTTGACATCGGGGAGATTATTTTTAATGAATATTCCGTAACCGAATGTTATGCCGTCGGTCTTTGGCGTCAAAATCCCGATCTCTTTGGCCAACAGGGTCAGCTCGGCGTTGGGATGCGGCAATTCATCGACATAAATGACCCGCACCTTTTCCGGACGCTTCACGCCTACGCGCAACGCATCCCGCCACTGGAGGGAATCCAGAGCCGCGCCCTTTTCCATGGCCGATCGTTCCATGGTTTCGGCCCATGCGGTCATGGCCGGTGCAACGGTCGGAACAATTCTCTTTAATACCTCTACGTTAATCATTTTCGCCTCTCCTCTATTTAACGCACGACTTGAATTCTTCGGTTCACGTAGATGTGAGCGTAAGTCTTTCATCGGCTCATCGTTGTAATTCCATAAGCTAAATCCAAAGAAATTGCCGCCATTGCTGTCCGATAAGGTTAACTCTGATAAAACACCGGCCGACACCCGGTCGGTGGTGTGGCCTGCATGAGAGAGTCCTCCTTTGTATGTTGGCAGCCCCTCGCCCAAACTTGTTTTCACGTTTGTCCACAAGCTCGTGCTACAATACGGCTATTGGATATCCGCAATGGAGAACAAGGTATGACTCAATCGATCCGGGAAGACCAAACCGCAATCATATTGGTGGATCACGGCAGCCGCTTGGCGTCCGCGAATGATATGCTTAATGATGTTGTGGCGCTTTTCCGCCGCGTCAGCGGTTATCCGATCGTTGCCGCCGCGCACATGGAACTGGCCTCTCCGAGTATTGCCGATGCTTTTTCGGCCTGTGTCGCCCAGGGTGCTACACGGGTGGTGGTACACCCCTACTTTTTATCGCCCGGCCGCCACAGCACAACCGATATTCCGCGCATGGTCGCCGAAGCGGCAAAACATCACCCGGATGTCAGCTTCCACGTGACGCAGCCGTTGGGACTTGATGAGCAAATCGCCCAAGTGATCGTAAAGCGCATTACGCATTGCAACGATCATCAGGACCGTTGCGAATACTGCCAGGCCCGCGGGCGGCATCAACAGGAACTCTGCCAATCCAATGGTTACAATTGTAATACATGTAAACCCACCGGCTGTCCCAACGCGCCCGTGCCTGCAGGTCAAGCCGGTTAAAGATCGGCAGGCGAATTTTTACTGGATTAGCGCGGCTCAAGCAGTTTGACTTTTGTGCCCGCTTGGATAATAGTGTTGTGATGAGTAGTGTTCGTCCATCCTGCGTTGCGGTTTCAACCGGCGATAGTTATCGGTTCTGGTTCTACTATTTTACCGGTGCTATGCGGCGGGCTGGGTGATCTTTTTCCATCGTGTGAATGTGATCATAAAGCCCGCAAAAAAGCGGGCTTTTTTATTGGTGTAACGGGTTTTATAGAAACGGAGTGAAAAATGATTGTGGTCATGCAACAAGGTGCCGATAAATCCCGCGTGGATCATGTCGTATCGCTGATACGGGAAATGGGCTTGCGCGAACATGTTATCGTGGGCACCGAGCGGACGGTCGTAGCGTGTATCGGCGATGAACGGAAAATGGATGTTGAACGCGTGGAAAATGTTTCTGGCGTGGAAAAGGTAATGCCCGTGCTGGCCCCGTATAAACTGGCCTCGCGGGAAGTAAAAAAGGAACGCTCTGTCGTGGCGTTGGGGGGTACGCTGGGAGCCAGCGCGGGCGGAAAAAAAATTGCAATGATTGCCGGCCCATGTTCTGTGGAAGATCGTGTTAAACTTCTCGAAGTGGCCCATGCGGTGAAAGAGGCGGGGGCTACCGCACTACGTGGCGGAGCGTTCAAGCCGCGCACCAGTCCCTATGCCTTTCAGGGCATGGGTGAAAAAGGGTTGGAAATTCTGGCCGAAGCACGCGAACAAACCGGCTTGGCCGTGGTGACGGAAGTCATGTCCATTGAGCAGGTTCCGCTGGTGGCCAAATATGCGGACGTATTTCAGGTCGGCGCGCGGAATATGCAGAATTATAATTTGCTCTGGGCGGTGGGGGAGCAGAAAAAAACGGTTCTGCTCAAACGCGGACTAAGCGCCACGCTCGAAGAATTTATGCTGGCGGCGGAATATGTCATGTCGCGCGGTAACAGCAATGTGATCCTCTGTGAACGCGGCATTCGCACGTTTGAATCCTACTGCCGCAACACCTTGCCGCTGGCGATTGTGCCGGAGGTTCACCGCATCAGCCATTTGCCTATTGTTGTCGATCCCTCCCAGGGCACGGGCCATGCCCATCTGGTACCGGATATGTGCCGCGCTGCTGTCGCATGCGGAGCCGACGGATTAATTATTGAATGCCACAGCGATCCGGAACACGCCCTGACCGATGGTGCCCAATCCATAACGCCTCAGGTCTTAAAATCGTTGATGGTGTCGTTGAAAAAAATTGCGGCAGCTGTGGATCGGGAGATCTGATCCCGCCCAAGCGTGACTCGGAAGTTAGGCCTGCTGGTTGCTTATTGACGCGATAGCTCTACATCACTTGCAGTTCCAGTTGGCACGTGTTGCCATCGCCGCATGGTTGTTCAATACGTCGAAATGAGTGTGGCGTCGCTGCTGTAAGCTTCGCCATCGCCGAGAAGCTGGTTTCGTCTGATGGCGTTACAGCCTGGCACGTCGATCCGCCAAGCGAGATAATTTCCGCGCGCATGATTGTGGCCCAGGGTTGTAACTGCGGCAATGCAGCACGCATGGCCAACAGGCATAACAACGTGCGGCAGCTGGAACTTGAATCGGGCGCATCAGCATGATCATGTGTCAGAAAATCCAACGATCCGGCAATCGCGGCGTTCATTCTGCCGCTGTCGATCCACTTGGCGGCTCGGATGATTGCCAACATGCCCGGTGTCTCGCGATCAGCAAAAGTAATCAGGGGACCTCGTATGCCAAAGGCGATCGTTAATTCGGCCGGCACAGTGCTGGGCAAAGTACGGCGAAATGCGGCGGGACTGGCAAATTTTCCGCCATCAGCAACGCGCGAAGCCTGAAACAGGCGGTCATCTTCCAGCGAACCGTAGCATGTCCCAATAAATAGTCCCATAGATTCTCTCTGGGGCACCGAAACACCCCGCAGCAGCAGGGCGGTCAGCTCGTGGGCTTGTGCTGTCATAGCATTGCTTTCACGACCGGACAAATAGGAGTGTTCCATATCATCGGGTGGCGGAACATCGGCGTTCATGTTCCGCGCGCAGTGCACCGGCTTTCTTCCGTCTTGTGCCGCCAGTGCGTAGATATACACGGTTTCAGTCATGGCCTATGCTTTCGCCTTTTGGGATTCCCAATACAATGGCGGCATTCAACCCTCCAAAACCGCTGGCCGTTTTCAAAATGCGTTTCAATGGCGCGGCCGTGGGGCTGGCCCGGACAAAATTCAACTCCGGCCACTGCGGATATTCAAGGCCGGTTGTCGCCGGTACCACCTGCCGATGCAGCATGCAAGCCGCCAATGCCGTTTCAAGAACTCCGCTGGCTCCTAGTGTATGGCCGAGAAACCCTTTTGCGGCTGTGAGGTACGGCCGATGAGGAAACACCTGTCGCATGGCCAAAGCTTCCATCGCGTCGTTATACGCTGTGCCAGTGCCATGAAGAATCACAGCGTCAATGCCGGCGGCATCAAGGCCCGCAAGGGCCTGGCGGATTGCCCGGACCAGCCCGGACGCTTCCCGATCCGGTGCTGTCAGGTGTGTCGCGTCACACGACATTCCCCAGCCTTCCAATAAGACACTCGGTCCCCGCACACCCGACTGCGGATGGTTGTCGGAAGTTACCAGACATGCTGCCGCTGCGGATCCCAATGCCAAGCCATCGCGCTGGCGGTCAAACGGGCGGCATTGTGTTCTGGTAATTGCTTTAAGTGCGTAAAAACCATCCTGAATGAATCCCCCCGCCACATCCGCGGCACACACGACCATTCGCTGTACCTCCCGTGATTGGATCATCACGGCCGCTTCGATAATCGCGGTTAAGCCCGAACTGCATGCGGTGGAGATAACCATTTGGGGACCGCCAAGACCAAAGCGCCGGGCTAACGCATGGACATTATCCGAAAGCATCGGTGGGGCGGCTGAACCGCCGTCTGGGCCCCTGGAATTTAGCCAGGCCTCCACCGGTTGCATGTCCCCTTTGGTCGTAGCCAGAATTAAACCGCAATGATAGCGGTGTTCCGGCGGGGGTAGCGCGGCGGTAATGGCCTGTGTGGTTAGTGCGTCCCAGAGATTATTCTCCGACTCCTGGAGTGGGGCACTGGGGGCCGATTTTCCGGAAAGCCACGCGGAAAAAATACTTTCCGCCGACGGATGCATCGGGGTCGCTGCGCCAAAACAAGAAAGCCGGACTGTCGGGGTTCGCTGGGCGGTCATTGCTCACTAGTGTAATTGATTTGTTTCAAGTCGTCGCTGAACGTAGAATCTAGTCAGATAGGATTCTGGCGGTTTGCGGAAGATTCGGTCATAGCAGGGTGCGGCAAAATGGCCGAGTATGTGGAAACTCAATCAAGTGAATCGGCCCCGCGCCGTGAGATCACGCTGCGCGTGGTGTTGCGCACCACCTTCGTTCTGACCTGGTTCGCCATCTATCTGATCATTTTAGCATTAATTTTAGGCCCATTTTTATGGGTATGGTGCCGGCTTTTTGACCGGCGGCGGAGTAGTGTCCGCAGGCTGGCACGGATGTTTTACCGGCAAGGCATGCGCGGGTACTGCGGCAAAAATTTGCGTATTAAAGAATTCGACTGGTCGGCGATTCGCGGCCCCTGCATTTTGATCGCCAATCACCAGTCCGCGATCGACATTCTCCTGATGTTCCAGCTTCCGCCGGACGGTTGCTGTTGGTCCAAGGAATGGCCTTTCCAACAGCCTATTCTGGGGTGGCTGATGTCGTTAAGCGGGCATTTACACGTCGAGGAACCGGATATCGTCAAGCGGGCCACAGCGATGGTGCGCACCGGGCAAAGTATGTACATATTCCCCGAAGGTACCCGGTCGCGATCTTTGAAACTCGGGCGATTTCACGAAGGTGCCTTTCAACTGGCATGCAGGACCAACGTGCCGGTTATCCCGGTCGCCATTCACGGCAGCGGAAATTGCATGCCACCCGGACAGATCTTTGTTTTTGACGTGCCGATTCTGGTTGAACCACTGGGTATTTTGTATCCGGATCACAGCTTGGAGCATCCGCAACGTGAACTTAAAAAGCAGGTGCGTGAAATGATTGTGGCGGCGTTGGCACGCGGCCCCGACCAGAATCCCGAAGTGAAAAGTCACGTGGCAGGCCCTGAACCGCTGGATACTTTCCGTCCGGTAGTTCCGGATTTCCCTGCGGCGGGAGAAACGACCCATGGGTGAAAACATGGGTGAAAACTTGGCCGGAAATATTCCTCATGCCGGTCCTATGCGCTGGCTTAGTTCCGCATTCGCTCAGCAAGATAACACGATTACCGCGCAGCAATGGATCCCCGCTGATCATCCATTTCTACTTCACGGCCGGCTTCCGCAGTCCAACATTATTGAATATATAGCCCAGACCGCCGCCGCAGGGGGGAAGACTCTTGCCGCGGGAAATCCCACGGGCCAGCCTGTTTCGGGTATGTTAATAGCCTTAAGCGATGTGCGGTTTTATGGCTCCGTCGGTGCGGGCGATACCTTAATCCTGCAGGTTGCCGTGACATATCGTATGGGAAATATGTATCGTTGCCGGGGCCAGGCCCGTAGCGGAGCAACGCTGATCTGTGAAGGCTGGTTTTCATTCCGCATTCACAGCATTAAATAAAATATTTGGAGAATTTATGACGCCCACTGAGCGGAAACTTATCGATATCTTAAAAGAGGGCCTGAAGCTGCGCATGGATGTCGCACTGATTCAACCCGAAACCGCCATTTTTGGAAAAAACGGTTTAGGTTTGGATTCCGTCGATGTGCTGGAAATTGCCGTGCTCATTGATAAACATTTTGGGGTGGCCTTGCAGGATAACAATGACGAAGTTCGCGCGGCGCTGGCCACAATCGGGTCTCTTGCGGCATACATAGATCGCAACGCCCCGGCTACCGCAACTGCCTGAACGAGTAATGCTGTGGATGCTGCAACGTATATTTTAGGAGCCTGTTCCGGTGCGCATATTGTGCCACCAGAAATCCGTCCGGCGATCCCCCCGGTACAACGTGTTTCCATCCGGGCCGGGTTTCCGGCCCGGCATCCCGGCTTTCAAGGTCATTTCCCCGGTAACGCACTGTTGCCCGGATTTTTGCATATTGAATTGGTGCTGGATATTCTGCGGATCCATTTTCCGCATGTTGAACTCCGGGCGGTGCGGAACGCTAAGTTTTTACGACCGGTTCTTCCTGACGAAATGATAGATGTGGTTCTGAGCTTGGAGTCCGACGGCAGCGTGGCGGCCGAGCTTCATGTCTCCGGCGTGGTGGTTTCGGAATTGGTATTGGAAGTCTCGGGTGCGGCATCATCTCCGGCCCAGAAATCGTAAAAATTTCCCCATTGATACGGATGTTTCCGCAGTAGAGCTTCAAGATCGGTGGCATAGTCCTGGGCGGCTTTCTTGACCAGTTCGTCGCGCGATAATCCATTATTGGAATCATAGATGCGTGGCTCCGAAACAAACATGCGATAACGCCGCGGACCTTCCCGCAAGGTAAACGCTGTTATCATCGCAGCCTTACCCACAACTGCCGCGGTAAACGGCCCGGCGGGCAGGTAGACGTTGTCCCCCAGCAGGGTCACCTGGACTTTCCGTCCATGCATAACCCGATCCGCCCGAATCCCTACGTATTGCTTCCGGCGCAATGCCCCCATGATTTGTAGTCCGGCGGCAAGCGGATCGGTTGAATTGATAAACTTCATGCCCTGCAGCATTTTCCATTGGTCTTGATGGAACTGTTCCGTGCTGTCGCTGAAATCACGGTACATCACGAAGTGCATTTTTGCCGGATCAATGCGGGGCCTCAGCCATGGTGTGGCTATTTCCAGAGCACCGAAGTGCGCTGTAAGAATCAACACCCCTCGCTGCAAATCCAAAGCGCGCTTCAGCCGATCGCGATGATCCGATGCTACGGTGATCCCGGCATTGGCACTGGCCAGGGCAACACTCCGATCCAGAATCAGAACGCCGAACATGCGCACCTGCTGATAGCTGTGCCAATAGAGTTGCCAGCGGTTATGAACGCCTTTAACACGCTCTTCAAATTTCATGGCGGCAACGCGGGCTTTCCGGTTAAATATCCAAAAACCCAGCGAAACAAGCCCAACCGCGAAATACCCCAGAGGCGGCACGCGCCGGCCAAGAAACAACATAAACATGTTGCCACGGTATCCAAAGCGATGTTTCGCCCGGACGTTGGGTTTGGCGGAATCAGGCAAAGGTACATTCATCACGCCAGAGAGTGTATCACACAATCGGATGCACGCGACATTGTGCCGGAACGGATCGGTCCTTCAGCCCGCGGGCGGTGGCGGAAAATGGGGTAACGTGTTTCCGGCGCTGGCGGTTTAGCGTTATAACCGGTACAAAAGATGCGCTGAATTTAATGGGTATTGGTAAAAGAGCCATGGCATTTGGATTTATTAAGAAAGCACTGGGACAAAGCGTAGAAAAATTACGCACCGGCCTGGCCCGCACGCGCGAAGCGCTGG
>DAHXLH010000251.1:0-12838 GCA_027366115.1 Phycisphaerales bacterium | reverse complement strand
CGCGTATATATTTACATATCATACTAGCCAGGGCTACGGCCAGACAGTGTTGCTCCGCTTTTTCCCGGAAGATGACCAGTGTTTTACCGTTACGTGCGGGGGTTGTAACTAAATACCGGCTTTCCTGAGGCGATTCCAGCACCACTTTCAGTGAACAATCGGGAAAGGTGTTCATCAAAAGGCGGGTGTAATGATCGCGACCCCCCTGCTTGTCTATAAATAACAATAACTCTGATTCATGGAACCGATCATGCAGATTTCGCGCGTGCATCATGGTGATGCTGGTTAGCACGGATGCTTTATTATTAGTGGCCCCGACCAGGCGATTGAATTCGGGAACATCCATAACGCGTGTCCACAACCCCACAGGCGGCGTGTTGCCTGAACGAACCGTTGTTCTAAGCACGTTGGCGGCAATGGCAATCGAACCAACATCACCAAACGCGGGCAGCGCTACATTAGTTTGCCATGGTAATGCTATGGCGGCAGGGCTACTGATTGTCGGCAGGGAAAGGCTATTGAGAAGATTATTGTAACTTTCCAGGGGCGCAGAAGTTTCAGAAATTAGCCGCTGAATTGTCAGAACGGCTCGTTCGAGATGTTTATTACCATCCGAAAGGCGATGCACCACTTTACTGTCGGCAATAATTAATTTCCCTGATTTTACCGGCGGCTTGGCCACCACGGTTGGAGAAAGGAGGTTCCATAATTTCCGCGCAGCCGTTGTGTCGTTAATATCCAGTGGTTCAGGAAAAGTAAACGCCGCCGCGGACACAACCAGCGGTCCCAGCAGAGGCCCATATCCCGCTTCATCAATTCCGGCAATCAGCATAGCAGGCTTATAATCAGCGGGGCCGCAGAAGGCAAATATCATGTGGGGCTGCGCGCAAGCGAACGGGCGCTAAGAGAAATGCCCTGCGATACCAGAGTGAGTTGGGCTGGCCCATTACTCGGACAGGCTCCTACGCATAAAAATGCACTTGATTGGCGTTTCATCAGGGAAGTAAAGGAGTTTATAGTATCGGAGACGGCGCAAGGAACGCCCGTGGAAATTATTGTGGAGCTTGTAAGATGGGCATGATAGATAAACTGCGAGGCCAATTCACACCGGATGGCAGGAAATTCGCGCAGATGCTCATGAAGCGTTTTCAGCAAGCCAATACCGGCGCGGCGCTGCGCTATGATGAGGAAAACTTCTGTATTTTTTTACGGCGCGGCGACACGCCCGAAATGCAATATTTTCTTGGTACGGTATACGCAGATTATTGCCGCGCCAAGTCGGCGGATCGGAAGCGGATCATTGATGGTTTAACGGCGACAACAGTGGAGGCCGTGCCCGACGCCTTCGCCGCAACCTGGGAAGAAGCGAAACGCCATGTGTTGCCGCGGATTCGTGATCGGGTGACGTATGCGTTTATGCGTAAGCGCAGCAGCAACGGTGAGAAACTCAATTTTACCGATGAGCCGTTTACCGAGCACCTGGCTTTGGAACTGGTGTATGATTTTCCGAGCAGTATCGGGTCGGTCAATGGTGATCAATTGGCGAAATGGGGTGTCACACGGGATCAGGCCTTAGCGGTGGCGCGGGATAACCTTTGGGCGATAAGCAATCGTGATTTCCAACTTGTCGCTCCCGGCGTGCATGTTTCAAATTGGCATGACTCCTATGACGCGTCCCGGCTTTTTCTCCATGATCTGATCTGGCAACTGCCTGTGCGCGGAAGCCATGTTGCCATGACACCCACGCGCAATGACTTAATTGTGACCGGTTCAGACGATCCCGAGGGCCTGGCAGCCATGGCCAGCATTGCTACAGCGTGTTTGTCCGATCCGAGGTTTATTACGGGCGCTGCGGTGCGCCTGGAAAATAACAAATGGATATCCTATATGCCGCCGGCGGATTCTCGGGCGTATGAGATGTTCAGGCGTGTTGCATTGGTGGGCTTTGGGCGGGATTATCAACAGCAAGGTGAGTTGCTCACGGACTCTTTAAGTCCGGAGGATTCCGGGACCCACATCGGCCGATTTTTGCTTTTTGAAACCATGGATTCAAAAAAGGTTTCATCCAAAACACTCTGGATCGAAGGGTGCCGCAATATTCTGCCGCGCGTGGACCAGGTTATGTTCATGGCGCGTGACAAGAATGATGAATTCCGGTCCTTGGGCCAGTGCACGTGGCAAGCCGTCCAAACAGCATTGGGCGATATGATCCAGCCAACCGAGGATTACCCGCCCAGATTTCTAACCACAGGCTTCCCTACGGAAGAGCAAATCAAGGCGATCGCGATAAAAGAGCTTGCATAGGATCCGTCCAGTAAAAATTCGGCATTGAAAACGTACGCACGGTGCATGGGTTTGCCTCAGTGTAAAAATCGCTCTTTTTTCAGCCAGGCGACGCACGCTTTCGGCCAGTGTGTGGAATCGGTTCCTTTTAATCCCAGGCCGAAGCCGTGGCCGCCGTGTTTGAACTCGATGAGTTTAGCTGCGATGCCGTTGCGTTTGAGTGCGGCGTAGAAACGCTTCTCATTTTGATGATTCACGGAATGATCATCATGAGCATAAAATATGAACGCAGGGGGCGTCAGGGCGGTGACATTCAGTTCGCTGGAAAAGTATTGGTCCACATCCAAGGGAGCGTTTTTCCCCAGCAAAGAGGCGTGGGAAAGAGGATGAGTAATTCCCGGCATCATGGAAATTACCGGATATCCCAGCACTAGAAAATCGGGGCGGGTGCTGAAACGATCAAGCGGGCTGGCGGCGCTGGGATTTCCGGGTAACCAATGCACGCCGGATAACGAAGCGACCGATCCGCCGGCAGAAAACCCCATGACGCCCACATCGTGGGGATTAATATGCCATTGTTTGGCATGAGCACGGACAATCTGCACCGCTCGGCGGACATCTTGGAGGGGCCAGGGAATACCGTCGGGCGGAAGCTTGCCATCGGGCAGGCGATATTTTAGTACAAAGCAAGTCACGCCAAGCTTATTAAACCACCGTGCCACGCGATAGCCCTCTAGACCGATGGCTTCTTCCACATACGCCCCGCCGGGGCAGATCACTACAGCACAAGCGTTAGCCTTGCCGGCCGGGGGAAGATAAATCCGCAACGTCGGCCAGCGGATTGGACCGCGAATATGTCGGCCCCTGCCGGCGGGATAAAAGGATTTATCCGCACGCTGATTTTTCGGCACATTCAAGTGTGGCCAGACGGGAATAGCCGGGCGCGTGGCCGCCGAAACAGTGGCGGGTAGAAGCAGCAGGGCCACGACAATTAAGACATATTTGGTCATGAGATTCTCCATTGAAGGTGTCGGTGGGCTTCATTGGCGATTAAGAAATTTTATTATTTCACGGGTGGTAAAAAGTGCATCTGTTGTAGCCAGTGGGCGCAGTCTCTGGGCCACTGGGTGGAATCCGTACCTTTTTTTCCCAGACCAAAGCCATGGTGCCCGTGTTGAAATTCGATGAGTTTGGCGGCAATGCCGTTACTTTTCAGAGCGGCATAAAAGCGTTTCTCATTTTGATGATTCACCGTGGTATCATCATGGGCGTAAAATATAAATGCCGGTGGCGTCAGGGCGGTGACATTCAGTTCGCCGGAAAAATACTTTTCGATGCCCCGGGTTGGATGCTGGCCCAGCAGACGAAGAAATGTTCCCCGGTTGGTAATGGCCGGCATCATGGAAATGACCGGATAGCCCAGCACCAGAAAATTCGGCCGGGTGCTGAAGCGATTGAATAGATTTTTGGCGTTCGGATTTCCGGGCAACCAATGCACGCCGGCCAAAGAAGCCACGGACCCCCCCGCCGAGAAACCCATCACGCCGACGCGCTGTGGATTAATATGCCATTGCGTCGCGTGAGCGCGGACAATCCGCACCGCGCGGCGTACATCCTGCAAGGGCCATGGAACACCGCTGGGCGGAAGCTTACCATTGGGCAGGCGATATTTAAGTACAAAGCAACTCGCGCCGCGTTTATTGAACCAACGTGCCACGCGATAACCTTCCAGGGACATGGCTTCCACCGCATAGCCTCCGCCGGGGCAGATCACTATGGCGCAGCCATTGGCCAGGGTTTTTGGCGCGGGAAATAGCGTTAACGTTGGCCAGCGCACGGGATGTATAACGACATCGCCAATGGCTTTTCGTATGGTGCGGTCATGCCGCTGTGCTGCGGAAATATGAAGCTGTGGCCACACGGGAATGACTTGTGGCGCTGTGGCTGCCGCAGCGGAGCCTGTCAGCAAAAGGGCGAATGTCATTGCTAGATGTTTCATCATGCCAAATCTCCTTAGAACGTGCGATAGTGCAACTGTTTGATGTGGAACATAGTAGGGTGAATCAATCCCGCTTTGTCGGAAGAAAATGCAATTTTCGCAGCCAGCGCTCACATTCTTTGGGCCATTTAACCGTTCCCGTGCCGGGCCGCCCCAGGGCAAAGCCGTGGCCGCCCCGGCGAAACATTCGCAATTCCGCGGGGATACCGTTTTTCCGAAGCGCTTTGTAAAAGCGAATGCTGTTAGCGGTGGGAACCAGCGGGTCATCATGGGCAAAGCAGATAAATGCGGGCGGCGTTAATGCGTTAACGTTTAGTTCGCTGGAAAAATATTGCTCAACATCCAGCGGTGGATGCACCCCTAAGAGCGCATCGTGCGATCCTGGATGGGTAATTCCTGGCATCATGGATATGACCGGATAACACAGCACCAGAAAATTGGGGCGCGTGCTGAAGCGATTCAGTGGATTGTTTGCATCCGGATTTCCGGGCAACCAATGCACACCGGCTAACGAAGCAACGGAACCGCCGGCGGAAAACCCCATGACGCCGACATGGTGCGGATTTATATGCCACTGTTCAGCATGGGCCCGGATAATCTGCACCGCGCGGCGCACATCCTGCAATGGCCAGGGAGTCCCGCTGGGAGGAAGCGTACCATCGGGCAGGCGATAGCGCAAAATATAACAATTTACACCGATATGGTTGAACCATTTTGCCGGTGCAACGCCTTCCTGTGGAACCCATTCACTGACATAGCCGCCGCCCGGACAAATAATTATTGCCGTGCCGTTGTTGTTGTTAGCGGGTGCCGGATAACAGGTCAACTCGGGCCAGCGCACCGGTGCCAGAAGTACGCCGATGCGGTTTATCTTCGGTTGTCTTTGGCCTACGGGAATATTCAGATGCGGCCAGATGGGAATGATCCGCGGTGCGGCGGCCAGGACATTGTGCGACAGCAACAAGCCCAACAGCAAAGCCCCCACAACCCTGGTCACGTGTTTTGTTAAGACCATATAGCGCTCCTGAAAAGTGTTCAAAATAAAATGATTCTTATTGCTTTTTGGTTTTCCGTTCAGATGCCGATTGCATCCATCGCATGATGCTTTCAGGCAGTGGTGATTGAAAATCCAGGATTTTACCCGTGCGCGGATGTTTCAACTGAACATGCACCGCATGGAGGCATAACCTGCTTTCGCCCCCCCGCCGCGCGGCAGAGGTACCATAGAATACATCCCCTACCACCGGATGGCCAATAGCCGCGAACTGCGCGCGAATCTGATGCTTGCGGCCCGTATGCAACCGACAACGAATTAAACTAAATGCGCGGTTGGACCGTAAAAGCTGGTAATCGAGGATTGCGGGCTTGCCGGCGCTAGCGCCGGCAATGTGAGGATTCAGCGGGCAAACGCGCACCATTCCGGATTCCGTTTCAAGCAGGCGGTGTTCCAGCCGCCCCGCCGGGGCTTTGGGTGTTCCGTGCACCACGAGTTCATACTCCCGTGTGATACTATGGGTTCGGAATTGCCGCTTTAAATCAGCCAGCGCCCGCACAGAGCGGGCCAGCACCAGCAAGCCCGAAGCATCCTTATCCAGGCGATGCACCAGATGGGTTTTGAGTTTCTGGTTGTCGCGGCTTAGCACGCGATTGACCCCCGCCAGCAACGTGGGGCGTTTCTCTTCGGCATGGGTGGCGGTCAGCAGGCCCGCGGGCTTAACGACCACCAGAACATCGGCATCGGCGTAGATGGTGCGCACCGCGTCATCGAGGCGCGGCGATTCCGCGGCGGAATTTACGGCAGTATCGCAGACGTGAGGCACAGCACCGGCGGGTACGGGCTGCTTGAGGGATCGCGCGGGTTTGCCGTGGAGCATGACGCGGGCGTCCTTGACCATTTGCCGCAAGGTGGTGGTTTTGGCCTGCGGATAGGTTTGCCGGAGAAAATCAAGAATGGTGATGGTGTTGGTCATAAAATATACACATATACATAAGTTATATAGAGCTCGCGGTAAACTGGCCGAAAATGCGGTCGAAATCATCCACGGAAAAATATTGGATCACCACTTTACCCGCCCCTTTTTTGCGGCTGGGGATAATGCGCAGTTTGGTGCCCAGTTGCCGGGAGATGCGTTGTTCCATATCCAGCACATTGGGCGTGCGAATGGCGCCGGGCTTGGGAACACGGGGTGCGGCCGCCCCGCTTTCGCGGGCCAGCGCTTCCAAACGCCGCACGCTTAGACCTTGTTGCGCAGCTAAGGCGGCCAGGGCAGTCTGGCGATCTGCGTCATCAATACCTGCGAGCACTTTGGCATGCCCCGTTGAAAGCGCTCCGGAGATGAGCAAATCTTGGATGTCCCCCGGCAAATCCAGCAGGCGTAGAAAATTGGTGATGGTGGTGCGGTCTTCGCCGAGGCGTTCCGCTGCTTGCGAATGGGTCATTGAAAACCGTTGAATATAGGCGCTATAGGCTTTGGCTCTTTCGATGGCGTTAAGGTCTTGCCGCTGAATATTTTCGATGAGCGCCCACTCAATTTGCTGCTCCGGCGTGGTATCGGTGCGGATTATGGCGGGTACGGTGAGCAGGCCGGCGAGCTTAGCGGCCGCAGTGCGGCGGTGTCCGGCGACAAGTTGGTAGCGTTGCCCCACCTGTTTGAGCAAAATTGGTTGCAATATTCCGTGGGTTCGAACGGATTGAGCTAATTCAGAAAGCGCACCACTATCCATATTTTGTCGCGGCTGGGCTGGGTTATCATCAATTTGATCAATTGATATTTCATAAAGGCGTATGTGTTGATCAACTGCAACTGACGGATGTTGTGGATTATCTGCTTCAGAACTACCACGGGTGGTATTCATTTGATCATGTGATACAGGTTGCTTAGTTCGCTGGGTAATCAGCGCGTTTAGTCCCCTGCCGAGTCGTGCCTGAGCTGCCATGGGAGATTCTCCGTACATTTTCAATCAATGTTCTACGTGGAACATTGTCTAACATGGGAAGGGTTACGTCAAGGGGATGAGATCCAGTTCTTTGATCGCCACCGCATCACTTGGTGAATGTTCCACGTAGAACATATACGGGCCTGTCGAGGATTAACTTAATTTATGCCGCGGAATTTAGCCAGACTCTCGCGAGACGGCCTAGCTCGACCCAGTTCATTTTTTGATACAGCATCAGGGCTGGATCATTTTCCGCATCTACCTGCAAAACCGGTGTTTTTCCCATTTGTCGAATTCGGGATGCCATGTCGTATACCAGCTCCCCTCCAAAGCCTTGCTTGCGATATTCCGGAAATGTAAATACACCACCGATTTCAATAGTCGTGGTCAAAGCTAAATCAAATTTTGCAAGAGCGACAATTTCGCCATTAGATTCGTGGACGCAAACATTGCGTGATTCGATCCAAGCGTTGATATCGGCATCAAATAAGATTCCCCGTTCCTGATTGTACAGTTTCCGCCAGCGGTGTAGCACCGGCTCATCCCCATCGCGCGCCAGTCGAACTTTGGGGCACAAGGGCGCAGGCTGGTCCGGCGGGAGCGTCATCATAATGTTCACGGTTTGTCTTGCGGCTGCCTTGC
The DNA here is from genome assembly GCA_027366115.1 of Phycisphaerales bacterium. Classification (GTDB taxonomy): domain Bacteria; phylum Planctomycetota; class Phycisphaerae; order WQYP01; family WQYP01; genus JAMDCX01. The sequence continues at coordinate 4,977 of DAHXLH010000251.1, read as the reverse complement.
GATTGACCATGTTGAGCAGGCGGGGGGTCATCGCCTTTACACCTGCGGCCAATCCGGTTACGTAATTGATGGGCAGGGGGGGGATGGGGAGTGCAGCAGTCACGGCAGTAGTCTTTTGTGCTGGATTACTGTCCCACCAGGTTTGCAGATAATCACATAGGGCCTCGGCGGTTTCATTGCTGGATGCAAGCACCTCGGCTCGGTGGGCCTTTGGGACATAAAGCATTGCGCCACAAGCAGTTGTGAAATTTATGCTGGCCGGTGCAGCGGGCTTCTTTGTAACTGCCACCAGGTGCAGATCATCCCGCGCCAGCGGGGGGGTTAAGGATAATCGTTCCCAGAAATGCGCCAACGTACCCATGACGCCGCCGCTGGCGGATCGTAAATATTCCGCCGCTTGTTTGGAGCGATCCAGCGGCACGCGCACGGCAGCCGGTCGTGTATCTGATTGTTCCGTGCTGTTCAAAACAGGCCGACTCCGCAGTCCCCGTGTATCCGCAATCGCAACGCTGGACAATATATATGAGTACATGAAAACATATATCGATACATTCTCCGTTAAGCCCGCCTGTTTATCGGTGGCTCCGCAAAAGCCCGCGATTCATCAGAAGCGGGCTGAACTCGGACGGGTCCCTTGGATCCGTCTGTTGCACCGCAGCGTCTTTTCCGCCTTGAAAAGCCGCAGCATGCGATGCCGCATTCGTATTCTAACGTCTTGCGCCAAGGATAAAAGCAGCCTGTAATCTTCCCGAGCCGCGGTGCACCATCCGCAGTCCGCGGTAAGTCGCCGAAGAGGTACCGGTAGCCTAACTGGTGCGGCAAGGAGGGCGTTACAGAATCGCGTTGTCGCTGGGTTGGTACGCCATGGCTATCGCTGCGCGGCTTACGGGCGTGGCCGGCGGACTGGCCGTCAGGACGGCGGCCATTGGCACAGCGAGAATGGCGTCATGTTCATCCGCACTCAGGGCGTGGGTCCGCACCGTTAGTGGGTGTTTTAATTTCCCGCGCCACACCAGCTCGGGCTGGGCCAGTATCGGATCACGCATCAATGCCAGGACGTACGGCGGGGCGGCCAGATCATCACGCGCAAGTCCCAGTTCTTCTTCAAGCTCTTTATACAAATGTTCCAAAAGCATCTCTGCCCTGTTGTTCCAATGGGTCGGCCAATCCAGCACGCCACCAAATAGATGCGCCCAATGGGGATAGGCCGCCACCCGGTTGCTGCGCACGCCCAGATAAGCCATATCGCCGTGCGTAAGAAGAATACTATTGCCCAGTGCGGGAGTCATGGCGGCGGGGGAGTTGACTTCAAACCAGGCCCGGTCCCGCAAGGTTGTAACCAGAAATGTTTTGTAATCTGTGGCTGCGAGTTCCAGGCTCAGTATTCCATTTGAAACTGCGGCACTTTTCAAACAGGCAACGGAGCTGTTAAAAAGCATCCTGCCATCGCGGCTTGCCGCCAGCATATAGTCGTCCCATAGCGCCTCAATTCGGTCCAGAATTTCCGGTGGGGGAGGTAAATGTCCGGTGATCGCCACGGTAGTCTGTTCGGCCGTAAACGGCCCGGTCGCCAAAATTTCCAAGCTCTTTTTCACGGCGGAATATTAACCGATCCCGCGCCGCTTCGCGCCCACGACCCCCTGGGTCAATTTGTGGGTGTGACAAAACACCGGGGCGGGGCCGATTGTTCCACCTCGCGGTTATGATATACCGCGTGGTATATACCATTGACGGCGTCTATGGAAACTGCGGCAATATTCACAAATGGACGCAGCCAAGCGGTGCGATTGCCTAAGGCTTTTCGTTTTCGCACGCGAAAAGTGGGAATCGCCCGGCTCGATGATCTGGTCAATCTTGTTCCGCCCGGCAAGGAATGGGACATACTGGAAAAGGGACTCGGCATGTTCACTGCGGACTTCATGGCGGAGCGGAGGCAGCCGCGTAAGGCGCAAAGGCGGAAGCGGCTGTGATACGTTATCTGTAAGAGAATTCGCCAGAATCCCAGACCTGCCTCTGGAGAACTGGACCAAACCTTGATCGCACGTTGGCTGGAGTACCGCACTGGCGGCTGCACTGGTGGCCTATGAAATCCACTGCGGATCATATATTCTTTCGGCATGGTTCCTTAGCGGCGTGATTGCTGGGAATCGAGATTTTCAAGCGCTTTGAGTGGATCCGTGTCATCGCCTTCATCATCTAAACTTACTTCATCTTCGATAGGATGAGCGATAGGAATATCTCCGTCCGGTGCGACATCCACCGTTTCGCCGGTTTCGGTTATGGAATGGTCCTGAACAGGCTCCATGCCCATATCACCCAGGATGGTGCGAATAGGTTTAATCTGCTGCGGCTCGCCGTCAATTACGACAGTGAAAGTCACAGGCCCCACGCGAATATGATCACCGGCCACCAACGTTTGAGAACCTGTGATGCGCTGGTTGTTATGGTACGTGCCATTGGAGCTATCAATGTCTTTGAGAATCGGCGCATTGTCCTGAATCACAACTTCACAATGGTTACGGGAGACCGTGGGCAGCGGAATCTGCAAGTCAGACTCATCGGATCTTCCAATGGATGTCCGCTCTTTGAGCAGAGAAAATTCGCGCCTCTGTCCGTCCTCTTTGAAAATGACAAGAACTAAATCCATCAGCGGCCTCCGTTTGTGCATATCCCTTCATTCGGGATTTATGCTAAACTACGAGAATTTATCGGCCACAACGCCATGCAGCATGACAAAATTATAGCCGAAGCGGGAAGTAAAAACGATAGTCCGCGTCCCAAAATTTTTGAATTCCCGTTGCCACAGGCCGGGCAGCGAAGGGAGAATGGCTTTTTCGGCCTACCGGCAAAGGGCGAATTTGATGCAAATTCGGTCATTGATGCGCTTTATGTGCATATACCGTTTTGCACCAGTAAGTGTCATTATTGCGATTTTTTCTCCTTGGCCGGCCACTTAGACCAAGTGGACGCCTTTCTTGACGCCTTGGGTCGAGAATTGGAGTTGCAGGTTATCCACTTTGGCCGCCCGGCACCGAAAACAATTTTTATCGGCGGCGGCACGCCCACGCTGCTACCGCCGGAGGCGCTGACACGGCTGATGGCACAAATTAACAGCGCCGTAAAATTTGAGCGCGTGATTGAATATACCGTGGAAGCAAACCCAAACACCTTTGACGTCCGGCGCGCTAAAATTTTGCGCGGCGGGGGCGTGAATCGTATCAGCTTTGGTGCCCAGAGTTTTTCCGCAACGGAATTGGCCGTTTTGCAACGGGACCATAATCCGGAAAGCGTTCCCGTTGCCATGGAAATCGCGCGACGCGTGGGAATAGATAATCTGAATCTGGATTTAATTTTCGGTATTCCCGGGCAGAGTCTTGCGGATTGGGATAAAAATCTGGCCCGCGCCATTGAGCTGGATTCCACGCATCTTTCCTGCTATGGCCTGATGTATGAACCCAATACCCCCATGACCGCGCGGATGAAGCACGGGGAATTTACGCCCGCTTCCGATGATCTGGAAATAGCGATGCTGCAACACACCCGAGATCGCCTGGCGGCAGAGGGATTTGCGCGTTATGAAATTTCCAATTATGCACAAGCGGGCAAAGCTTGTGAACATAATATCAATTACTGGAAAGCGCGAAATCATCTGGCCGTTGGCCCCTCGGCGGCGGGGTATCATTCCGGGTTTCGGTGGAAAAATGTTCCAAGCTTAACGCGGTATATCGACACGCTAAATTCCGGCACCCCCGTCATACCGATAACAGAAATTGAACGCCTCACGGGTTTTGCGCGGTGGGGAGAACTGGCAATTCTGGAATTGCGGCTCACTGAAGGAATTGGGCTTCAGGAATTTCAGCAGCGTACTCGCGTGGATGCTCTGGCCATTTTGAATACACTTTTGCCACGGTATAGCACACTGGGCTTTTGGGACGTCCGCAACGGCAACCTGACACTAACTGAAGCGGGCATCGCCGTTTCGGATACTATTTTCGCCGATGTGCTGGAAGCGTTCGCGCAGGCGGGCAGAGGACAATAATAGCGCGCCAGCCTATTTGATTTCTTAGCCGGGCGTTATTACAATGTAATGTAGTATCTCGTATGGCATGACAGGAGTTGCAGAATGACATTGGTAAAAACGATTCGGAAAGTTGGCAATGGCAGCGCGTTACCGCTGGATAAAACTTTGCTGGACCTCGCGGGATGGCATGTTGGCGATCAGGTGCAGATCACCGTGGATGGTCCAAGAGTCATTCTTACGGCGACGAACGCCGGCATTGGCAAGGAGCGGCTGGAAAAATCCCTGAAGGAAATTCGCGCAAAATATGCCAAAGCGTTACGGGAACTGGCCAAATGAGCAAGGCGGAAATTACATTTCTAAGTGTCGAGGATGTTATTACCGTACACGATGATACCATCGCACACGAAGGGGGACTGGCGGGCCTGCGCGATCGTGGACTGCTGGAATCGGCGGTCATGATGCCGCAGGCCGCGTTCGGCGGGCAATACCTGCACGATGGCATACCGGCGATGGCGGCGGCCTATTTGTTTCATATATGCCAGGCCCACGCGTTTCACGATGGAAACAAGCGTACGAGCGTTGTTTCCGCAATTGCGTTCCTGAAAGCCAATGGACATGACCTCACGGCGAGCAACGCCGAACTTACTGCCCTTGGCCTGGGCGTGGCGGACGACCGCTTAGACAAAGCCGATGCCACTGTCTGGATGCATCAATTTGCCAAGCGTAAAAAAACATAAGCACGTAACCTGCCGTCGTCTTACCGCACAACTTTTCCCGGCTCCAACGCTTCGATTACAAAACCGCTACAATGTCAATGGCCGTGGCGAGATCAGCGGATCAGTTGCGGCTTGAAAATAGCTAAGCGTTTGGAGCCAATGAATGCGCACCGGATCAATACGACTCTTTAAGATTTTCGGTATCACCGTTTATCTGCATATTTCCTGGTTTCTTATTTT
>DAHXLH010000248.1:0-4322 GCA_027366115.1 Phycisphaerales bacterium | reverse complement strand
TCGCAGCCTCATTCAAGCCACGAAACAGCGCATTGCGGACATCTATGGAAAACTCGGCTACATATACAGTCGCGTGGCTCCGTCTTATGCGTACACGTCGCAAAAGGGCATTGTGAATCTGGTGATACGAATTTCCGAGGGAAAATCGTACCAGGTGGGCCGCGTGATTATTCGCGGCAACGCCAAGGTGGAAGATCATGTCGTGCGCCGTCAAGTCCGACTTTATCCCGGAAAGCTTTATGACACGACCGCGGTAAGAAGATCCATTTCCCATATTCAGGATTTAGGGCTTTTTAATCATGCCAATATTACACCCATCGGCCACCAGCCCAACACGCGCAATGCTCTGGTGAATCTGGATCAGGGGCAAACGGCACAATTTATGATCGGAGCCGGAGTGTCATCCAATGCCGGCCTGATCGGGCAGATCAGCGTTACGCAGAAAAATTTTGATATTACCGATACCCCGCATTCGCTGGGAGAACTTTTACGGGGACAGGCCTTTCAGGGCAATGGCCAATATTTTAATATTACTTTATCACCAGGAACGGTGTATCAGTTATATCGCGCTACCTTTGCCGAGCCGTATCTGTGGGACAGCCCCTACAGCTTCCGCAACAGCGCTTATTACTTCACGGAATATTACAACACTTACGACCTTAATCGTCTGGGTGACCGCGTCACGCTGGGCCGGCGGATCACCAACCATCTGGAAGTAACGATGGCGTTCCGCTGGGAGACTGTGAACGTCAACAACATTACCGATGTGGGCCCGGTGGGTTATAACCCCAACTACCCCGACGCCGCACCGCAAATTTTTGCGCAAGCGGGATCTCATTATTTAAGCAGCATCAAACCCGCCATAGTATTTAATGATACCAATAGCAGCATTTTCCCAACGCGCGGCGTTGTGGCGGGCGTTTCAATGGAACAATTTGGAGCCATGGGTGGAGCCTATACCTTCACAAAATTTGATATCTTCAGCACCTATTATCATACACTCTATAGGGATCTATTCGGCCGAAAAACGGTCTTGATGCTGAAAAACGACTTGGGCTTTATCCCCTGGGGAACTTCGGTATTTTTTGAACGCTTCTATGCCGGCGGCATCGGTTCATTACGCGGCTACACCTGGCACGGCGTAACACCGCGTGCCGGCCCGCTGCAAACCGGCATCGGCGGCAACTTCATGGATGTGGCCACCGCCGAGGTTAACTACCCACTGTACAAAAATATTTTACGCGGCGTCGTATTTGTTGACGCCGGGGATGTGGAGCCTAATGTCCATCTCGGCAGCACGGTAGTTGATGCCGGTATCGGGATCAGGGTGGTTCTGCCGTTCTTTGGAAAACTACCGCTGGGAATCGATCTGGCATACCCGATCCACCATAACCAAAACGACCATATTGAATATATCAGTTTTGCCCTGGGCATACCGATGTAATCAATCGACCCGGGCTGATATACTATCAGCGGGTTATCGAACCGATCATGCAGGTACTTGCAAGGATCATCGCGATGCAACTGCATAAACGCAATTTATCCATGAATTGGCTTGGCGCGATCTTGCTCTCGGTGCTGTTGCCGTATGGGCTTGTGAACGCCACTGGTGCGGCACAACCCGCGGTTCCAAGTCTTGCGGTACTGCCATTTGTACCGGCAACGCGCAACGACAAAAATCTGGCCGGCAGAATGCGCTTTGCCGTGGCGAAAAAAATGTCGCGCAATGGCCATTATAAACGTGTCGATGACCATGACGTGAACATGATGATTGATGCCCTCCAAATGCCCTGGACGCCCCCGGTAACAACCGCGAATATTCAATCCGTAATTAAATCACTGGCGACGGATCAAACCGTCGCGGGCTTTGTCACAGGGCGGCGGCTTACGCTGGAATTGTTTATCGGTACTAAATTAACCAAAACCGTTTCCGCGACAATTCCTCCCAATAATACCAGCCCGCGATTAACCATTGAAAAAATGCTCACCGCTTTATGCCGCATCCAATTCCATCATGTGCGATCCTGGCAAATAGATCCCAGTGCCGCCTTGAAGAAAATATTTAACGCCCGAGCCAATCTGGTAAAAGACCCGGAGTTTTCCAGTGCGGCGCATGATGGCTCCCGTGCCGTGGATTGGGATGTTTTCCTCATGAAACAGGATTATCACCCGCCGCTGCTTTCCAAAGCTGGTGCCAAGGCGCTGGCGGAAAATCACGCCGCAATCGTGCCGCAAAGCGTTGTTACGCCGACGGCCCGCGGTTACTGCCTCATGCTCCGCACCGATTTGAACATTGCACAAAGCAACGGCTTAGCATGTGAAAGCACATGGATACCCGTGATTCAGGGCCATCGGTATCGCTTTATGGTGCAGTATCATAGTGATGGTCCGCGGATTCGGATTTTCATCAACGGCTTTGCCTACAGCCCGGATCAATTCAGCAGCCCCAACAATCCCGCAAGCCAACGGCGTGAGATTTATCGCTGCCAGGTTTTGCCGGTTACAAAAAACACTGGCTGGAGCCAAACTGGAATCGACTTTACGCCGCAGTCACTTAAAGGCATGAGAAAAAAATTACCGATTCGCTGGGTACGCATCGACTTTTATTCCTACCTGAACCCCGGCAACGCCTTTTTCCGCGACGTGCAATTAAAAGACATTTCGCCCCACGCCCAGTGAAAACAGCAGGCAAGGGCGCATCAGCAAGTGAGGCCTTCCTGACAGCCTGAATCTGCCGCGAAACGCGCCGTCCTACGCAACGGCCACACCGCACCGAGCTACAAACGTTCTCCGAAGTGGGGCGCGTCATCCAACCTGAGGCTTCGTCAGGCGGCGGCCCACTCACGCACGCCAAATTCCCTTAAAATGTGTTGTAGATCAGCAATATGCTGAATGATTCCGTCCGCTCCGCAGCCACCCGCCTTGCGCTGCCTGCCGCTGATTTTCCAAATTGCGATTAGCCCGGCCCGCTGGGCTCCGCGAATGTCATGCTTCAGTGAATCACCCACAAAAATAGCCCGCTCCGGCCCCACCGCCAATTCCTCCAAAGCCATGCGAAATATCGCCGGATGCGGCTTTTTATAGTGCACCGTAGAGGAGTAAATGCGGGTCGGAAAAAATTCCAGCAAACCTTCACTTTTCAGATGCCGGTCCAAGCAACACGCCGGTACCAGTGTGTTGGAAATAATCGCCATTTTTATACCCCGCCGCCGCAGGTGCTTCAGTACCCTATGCGTGCCGCGGTCTACATGAGATCGCCGGGCCGCCGACTCATACCACATCCAGGCCGTGGTGCGATATTCGTCCTCCGACAGTCTAATATTCAGCCGCTTCAATACCGCTACCATGACATCTATGCAGTCGTAGTCCCGATGCCGAATGCTCGACCAGAAAATACGCCGTCCAAAGGCCCAAAAAAAGGCCCGTGAATAAACGTTAAACTCCGGCAAGGACACGCCCAAACCCTTTAAATAACGATAAGAATCTTCCGCGGCTTCACCAAAGAGCCGCTTCGGACGAAGTTCGTCGAAATTCAACAGCGTGTCTGCCAGATCAAAAAGTATCGCATCAATCATTCCGGGGCCTTTCCTCAGACGCTCGGTAGCATAGGAACCCAACATGAAGGGTAGATTAAAGGAGAAACATTTCCCGACCGGAGTTTATCCCGAAACAGATGATTTTCGGATAGGCAGGCCATTGGGGCGTTGCGCTTGCTGGATATCGGCGATTGCCTTTTGGCCGAATTTTGTGCCCATGCAAATAACAATATTATGATCTGATTAGTTATTTCTTATGTACATACCTTGGGCATGCAGATTTAGACGTAAGGCCGATCTATCGGCGTACCACCGATCGCACGCCAAGGGACACATTTTCCTGCGCGTGCCGGCGCATTAAACGGAGAGATAGGGATTCGAACCCTAGTAGGACTTGCGCCCTAACCGGTTTTCGAAACCGGCGCCTTCAGCCGCTCAGCCATCTCTCCTTTGCAAGCGCTCTTGATGCTTGGCAATGGATATCATTATCATGCACGCATCAGCGGCGGAAGGCAAGCGATTGTTCGTCTGCGGGCACCCGATTTCCCGGGGCCGTTGCGGGCCGGGCGCTCTCTGAAAACTTGCTGGAGGCGTCACGACAGCTCGGCTCCCAATGGATTCAATAATCACGGGCATCATATCGGGCGCGTTGTGTCCTGCCGGGCCAATTGGCCGCAGGCGGCGGCGATGTCCCGGCCGCGGCTACGCCGCACATGCACATTCACCCCGCTACTACGCAACGCGGTTTGAAATTCCAGCATTGTTTTTCCTGAAGGCCGACGGAAC
>DAHXLH010000239.1:0-8426 GCA_027366115.1 Phycisphaerales bacterium | reverse complement strand
CGCCATTCTTAGTAAACTGGGGATGCTGGAACTCTTTACCCAGCCGCCGGCTTGGGCACCGAGTTGAATGTAGCAAGTGCATTACTGCGGAAAGGCCGTAAATCAACGCTTTTCGCTCATGGCAGGGGGAAGTCAGGTTAGCGAGGGTATCGCCGCAGCGTTTGGTATGGAGGATTGGATCAGCGGCCACCCCGCAGATGGTTGTCGTGACTATTCCGAAATCGCATCCCTCCCGCGTTACCGCAGTGGCAACCGGAGGAACATTCATACGGGCGAAATTGGTGACGATCGCTACGTGCAGGTGCCACGCCGTTGTGCTTTGGCCGAAGAGCACGTCCGGCATTGGCGGGTGGTTGGGTCAGGGCCAAGGCCGATTTCCTGCTCGACGGCAGGCCCTCTTGGCTCACGATTTCCGTGGAGATATTTCCCCCGCCAACGCACCCCAAGCGGTAATTGCGGCGGGGTAAAGCAACAAGGGAAAGGCGTATCGTGAAAAGTTGAGGATTCCAGTGGGGTCAGCCACCTCGCCGTCCAGTGTGATAGGCCCCGTCCTGGCTCGCAATCTTGGGGAGTTGCCGACCCTTAAGATTGGTCGTGCTTGGACGCAACCGCCTGCGATTTGCCAGAAGCAACGCCAGCCCGCCCAGCGCAAATACCCCCAGGCTCGCCGGTTCGGGTATTGGTGTGCTGGTAGCGATGCCGTTGGATAGGGCGGTAAACAACAAGCCGTTGGCATCACGGTTAACACTAAATGTGAACCCGGGGGCCAATCCGGTAAAACTGTACGTGGCACCGCTGATGCTAACCGACTGCGGCGGATCGATCACTTGGAATGTCTGACTCTTGGTGGGAGCGTATCCATTAACGAAATCAAATTCAATAACGGAACCGGATATGCTCACGCCCCCGGTCACATCCAGTTGGGAAGCTTGACCGGTACCGCTTCCAGCAACTGTGAATTTGAGCGCGCCGCCGGTTTGCAGATAATTTCCTGCAACGCTTAAATTTCCCGATGCGGCCCCGCCGGCATCAACGGTACCTGAAGTAATAACCATGTTTCCGGTGATACTTCCGGTGCCTGTCAGTTCGCCACTGCCGCCAATATAGACATTCCCGTCGGCCGTACTTTCAGGGGCACTGCCGACAACTGCGTATCCGCCAGCGACATTAAGATTGCCCTGTTTCCAGAGAGTAATCGCCTTTGACACCGTGAGCGCGCCGTTACCGGTGAGTTGTACCGAACCATTGCCCCCGGCTTTGCCGGCGGTACCACCAATAACCAAATTCGTGGCCGATAAGTTGGACCCGCCGCCGTTGATAGTCAATGTGCCATTAATGCCTGATGTTTCGGCAATATAAACCTGACCGGTGCCGCCGGATGTTGGGGCGGTGGTAGCCCCGGGCCATCACACCAGCATGGCCAAGGGGTTTTCCAGGATGGTTTTAAGCTTGCTTAAAAATTCCGCGCCCAGTGCGCCGTCGATGACTCGGTGATCGGCGGATAGGGATATGGTCATCACCTGGGCGGGCACGACCTGCCCATTTTTTACAATCGGACGGGCTTCGGTGCCGCCGATGGCTAAAATTGCGGCCTCGGGCGGATTGATGATTGCCTGGAATTCCCGGATGCCGTACATGCCCAGATTGCTGATGGTAATGGTGCTGCCGGTCATCTGATCGGCCTTGAGTTTGCGGCTACGCGCCAGCTGCGCCAACTGCTTAATTTCTTCGGACATCTGCCGAATGCCCTTGGTCTGTGCATCACGAATCACCGGTACCACCAGCCCATCCTCAATGGCGACGGCAATGCCGAGATTCACGCTGCCATGCTGAATAATGGCGGTATCCGTGAAGCTGGCATTAACCCCCGGTACCTGCGCTACCGCACTGGCCACTGCCCGGGCGATAAAATCGGTCACGGTTAATTTGGTGGGGGCCAGTTGTTCATTGGCGGCCTTGCGCAATTCCAACAGCGCGTCCATGACCACATCAATAGAAACGTAAAAATGCGGCACGGTCTGCTTGGCCTGCAAAAGCCGCCGGGCGATTGTTTGCCGCATATTGTTTAACGGAATCGTCTTGGCTTCCAGCTTGGCGGCAATTTGTACGGGAGCCGGGGTTGCGGAAGCGGATGATTTTGCCGCATTCGCGGCTGCGGGCTTGCCGGCGCTGGTGCCGGCGGCCAGCACGTCGCGTTTAATGATGCGGCCATCCGGTCCGGTACCTTGAATTGAATTGACATCAACGCCTTTTTCCGCGGCTATTTTGCGAGCCAGCGGTGAAATGCGGGCCGGGCGTGAACCCTGTGCGGCAGATGTTGCGACCGGAGCAGGGACCGGAGCGGGGGCCGGAGCTGGGGTTGGAGCCGGCACGGGTGCCGCAGTTGGTCGCGTCGGAGCCGCCGGTTCCGCCTCTGTTGCCGGGGCTGCCGGAGCAGCAGGCGCGGGAGCCGCCGCGGATTTTCCGCCCGCCGCCTTGGCGATGGCCGCCACATTTTCATCGGGCTTAGCGAGCACTACAATCAATCCACCTACCGGTACCTTTTCCCCTTCTTTGGCCACAAGTTTGGCGACCGTTCCCGGTTCAAAGGCCTCTAACTCCTGAGTGGCTTTATCGGTTTCCACCTCGGCAATAACATCGCCGGGCTTTATTTTATCGTTTTCTTTTTTCAGCCACTTTACCAGCGTGCCATCGGTCATGGTGTCGGAAAGTTTCGGCATCGTTATTTCTATGGGCATGGTCTAAATCCTTCTTACATATTGGCCCGGGCACCCCGCGGCTTCTTTCGTGCCTATAGTTTATGCTGCCCAGGCCGATTCGTTAAGCGCCGGAATTAAAAGGGGCCGATTGGTTTATTCCACCGTCTCGAGTTTTCCGGTTTCCGGATGAATCATCAGCCCATTAACAGTTATTTCCCGCGGTAGTAACGGATGCTTACGAATCAGATTCACACTTTTGTGCACGGCATCTTCCACCCGTGCAAAGCCTTTGAGCCAGCTTTCCAGATCAATTCCCGCATTGCGCAAAGTTTCTATGACATCATCCGATATGCCGCGCTGCCGCACTTTTTTCAGCACTTGATCACTTTCCAGACCGGTCATACCGCAATCATGGTGGCCGACAACAAGAATTTCCTGGGCACCGAGTTCATAAACCGCCACTAAAACGCTTCGCATAATCGACCCGAACGGATGGGCCACCACCGCCCCGGCACTTTTAATAAGCTTGATATCCCCATTGCGCAAGTTCATCGCGCGCGGCAGCAACTCCACTAAGCGCGTATCCATACACGTAATAACCACAAGTTTTTTATTGGGGAATTTGTCGGTCTTAAACGCCTCATACGCCTTGGACGCCACAAACTCCCGGTTAAACGCCAAAATATCCGGAATCATCGACATGCGTACACTCCTATATAATCTGCCGCCACGATGAAGCGGCACGCGGCTTGCTGCCTGCGGCAGCCCATAAACTTATGGTGCCTCCGGGGTTTTTCCGGTGGCACCAGATCTCCAAGCCATTTAATTTACCATCCTGCGTCGCCACCGCCATGTTTATCCTAAAAGCACCTATACGTCCAGCGATCAGGTGCCCTTTGCGCGCATGACCTTGGCAAACATGCGGAGCCGCGTGGCAGCGCGCGGAAGCAGGTACAGGGGTGACAATTCGCGCCAGATGGTTACAATTCGGGCATATTGCTTGGAAAGATTCCTGGTGAGTTCAGCAATGGCAATTATTGGACATGGGGTGGACGTGGTGGATATTGGGCGTATTAACGCCATGATTGAGAACCATGGAGAGCACTTTTTGCATCGCTGCTTCACCGCCGGCGAAACTGACTATTGCCGGGCGAACCGCGACTTTGCAACCCATTTTGCCGGACGCTTTGCCGCCAAAGAAGCGATTGTAAAAGCATTGGGCACCGGGTTTCGCGGACGCATTGCCTGGACCGATATGGAAATTCTTCCCGACTCCAAAGGTAAACCCGTGCTGCGACTAACCGGTCACACCGCCGCGCTGGCCGAGCAGGCCGGCATCACCGCCTGGCATATTTCCATTTCTCACACGGCTCAGGTGGCCTTCGCCAGCGCCATTGCTGAGCGGTTTTAATCCAAATGAAAAACTTCGCGCAACGGTGCCGCCACAGGACTGCTGTCCGAATGGCTGGGCATGATATCGGCCATGTGCTTCCACCATTTTTGACATATAGCAGTATCGGCGACAGCATTCCACCGGGCTTCATCCTCGATTTCCACGTAGCCAAAAAGCTGCCGCGTTTCCGAATGCAGAAAAATGCTGTAATTGTGGGCACCATGTTTTTTGAGGGTGTCTAAAAGTTCCTGCCACACCGGATTATGCCGGCGCTGATATTCCGTTTCCATTCCCGGATGCACGGACATGACAAAGGCTTTTCGGATCATGGTATTACTCCTGCCGGAAACGCATCGTTCGCGATGCGCGTATATCAGCTTGGAACAGCACAAAATAATTTCCCGGTTTGCGCTGCGCTCTCGGACCGTACCACCGGCTGAGCCGGCGGCTTTGTGAGGGGCGGCAAATCAGACCCCGTTGCTTACGCCTCAAATTCCAGCAGCAGATCATTGGACGCCACGTTCATGCCCGGCTGGACCAGAATTTTGCCGATTTTGCCATCACGGGGGCTGTAGACCGCCGTTTCCATTTTCATGGCTTCAATAGAAAGCAATTTATCACCGCGCGCAACACTTTGCCCCAAGCTCACAGCCAATGCGGAAATTTTCCCGGGCATCGGTGCGCCAATATGCGCGGGATTGTCCCGCTCCGCTTTGGGCATTTGCACACGGGCTTTGCCGCTTAATGATTTATCAGCAACTTTGACCTCCCGCGGCTGGCCGTTAAGTTCAAAGAATACGGTTCTCATGCCATCGGGGTCAGGATCACCAACCGTCAGGAATTTCACCAGCATGATTTTTCCCGGCTCAAGTTCAATGGGCACTTCAGCGTAGGGCTGCATGGGATAAAAGAACGCCGGGGTAGGCAGCACACTGACGTTGTCATGCTGCTTGCGGAAGCGCTCAAACTGGGTAAACACCTCGGGGTACATCAGATAACTTGCCAAGTCTGTAGCGCTGATTTCGCGGTGTAATTTGTGGGCGGCTTCCTTATTGGCGGCCTCAAGATCAACGGGATCCAGTTTCGCGCCGGGCCGGGCGGTAATCGGAGCTTTCCCGCGCAAAATAATTTTCTGCAATTTCTTCGGCCAGCCGCCGGGCGGTTGCCCAAGATCACCCCGGATCATATCCACAACACTTTTCGGAAAATCAATATGCCGTGATTCATCCAGCACATCCTGGGGTTCCAGATTATTGGTGACCATAAACAGCGCCATATCGCCGACAACTTTGCTCGACGGCGTGACTTTGACAATATCGCCAAAGAGCTGATTGACCTTCTGGTACATCGCGGCAATTTCATTCCACCGGTCCGCCAAGCCCACGCTCTTGGCCTGCACGCGCAAGTTGGTGTATTGTCCGCCGGGCATTTCATGTTCATACACTGAAGCCGTGCCGGCCAGCATCCCTTCTTCAAACGGTTGATAGAACCGCCGCACCGCTTCCCAATAATCCGCCAGTTGGGCCAGAGCGGTTTGATCCAGACCGCTGTCGCGCGGTGTGTGGGCCAACGCGGCCACCAGCGAATTCATATTGGGCTGGCTGGTCATGCCGCTCAGGGAACTTACGGCCGCGTCAACGATATTCACGCCCGCTTCCGCCGCCAGCAGCAAACTGGCGGCCTGCACGCCGGCGGTATCATGGGTGTGGAAATGAATGGGCAAGCCCACTTCATTTTTCAGCGCCTTAACCAGCTTTTGCGCTGCCAACGGCCGGCACAGCCCCGCCATATCCTTAATGCCCAGGATATGCGTGCCCATTTTCTCCAGTTCTTTGGCCATGGCGATGTAATATTTCAGGGAATATTTTTCCCGCCGCGGGTTGAGGATATCGCCGGTATAGCATATCGCGGCCTCCAGGATGGCTCCGCTTTCCACCACCGCATCCATGGCCACGCGCATATTGCGCGTCCAGTTCAGCGAATCAAACACGCGGAACACGTCAATGCCATTGGCGGCCGCCTGCTGCACAAAATATTTCACCACATTATCGGGATAATTGGTGTATCCAACCGCATTGCTGGCGCGCAAAAGCATTTGGAACAGCAAATTAGGCGCACGTGACCGCAACTCCGCCAAGCGCTGCCAGGGGTCTTCATGCAAGAATCGCATGGCGGTATCAAAGGTGGCTCCGCCCCACATTTCCACACTGAACAAATTCGGCAGCAAATGGGCCATGGCCTGGGCCGGCGGAAGCATATCAATGGTGCGCATGCGTGTGGCCAGCAGCGATTGATGCGCATCGCGCATGGTGGTGTCGGTAAACATCAGAGCTTTTTGTTTGGTCAGCCATTGGGAAAAATTTACAGCGCCCATTTCCTTGAAGCGATCACGCATGCCCGGCGGCAGCGGCTGATTCTGCGGATAGACCAGCGTCGGTGGCGGGGTCATGACGGAAAGATCCGGTGTGCGTTTGACCTCCGGTGAGCCGTTGACAATGATGTCGCCCAGATAGGTAAGCAACTTGGTGGCGCGATCGCGCCGGGCGGAAAACCGGAACAGGGCCGGGGTGTTATCAACAAATGTTGTTGTGGCGGCCCCGGAGGCAAACGTGGGGTGCTGTACCAGATTTTCCAGAAAGGGGATATTGGTTTTTACGCCGCGCACGCGGAATTCGGACAGGGCACGCAGCGTGCGGGCCACGGATTCCTCAAGCGTGGGAGCAAAGCAGGTGAGCTTGACCAAAAGCGAATCAAAGTAAGGCGTAATAACCGCACCGGTGTAGGCGGTCCCGCCGTCCAGCCGCACGCCAAAGCCGGCCGGTGAGCGGTAACTGGTGATGCGGCCATAGTCGGGAATGAAATGATTACTGGCATCCTCCGAGGTAATCCGGCATTGCAGCGCCACGCCCCGGTGGGTGATTTTATCCTGCGTGGGAATCTGAATTTCCGGCCCATGGAGGTTGTGTCCCTGCGCCACGCGAATTTGTGATTTCACCAGATCAATGCCGGTGATAATTTCCGTTACGGTGTGTTCCACCTGAATACGTGGGTTGACTTCAATAAAGAAAAATTCCCCGCTGTCCACATCCACCAGAAATTCCACCGTGCCGGCATTGCGGTAATTCACCTGCCGCCCGATGGCCACCGCCGCATCACAAATTCTGGTCCGCAGATCTTCCGGCAACCCCACGCTGGGTGCCAGTTCCACCACTTTCTGATGGCGACGTTGCACGGAACAATCCCGTTCATATAAATGAACCAGATTGCCATGGGCATCGCCTAACAACTGCACTTCAATATGCTTGGCGGTGGTGATGTAACGTTCCAGAAACACTTCGGATTTGCCAAACGCTCCGCCCGCTTCACGCTGGGCTTCTTCCAATTTCGCGCTTAGTTCACTGGCCTGGTGCACCACGCGCATGCCCCGGCCGCCGCCGCCAAAGCTGGCCTTAATAATCAGCGGAAAGCCGATGTCTTTCGCCATTTTTTTTATTTTCGCCGGATCGGTCACGCCATGTTCGGTTCCTGGCAATACCGGGGCACCAGCCAGCTGCGCAATGCGCCGGGCAGCGGTTTTATCCCCAAAGTCACGGAGCATATCAGGCGTTGGTCCGACAAACGTAATGCCCGCGGCTTCACACGCGGCGGCGAATTCCGCATTTTCCGATAAAAAGCCGTAGCCGGGGTGAATGGCATCCACCTCATGGGCTTTGGCAATATCAATAATGGCGGGAATATTAAGGTAATTTTTCACCGGCGCATCCGGGCCGCCAACCTGATAGCTTTCATCCGCCTTAAAGCGATGCAGACAATAGCGATCTTCATACGTATATATGGCGACGGTGGACAGCCCCAATTCCGTGGCGGCACGTAACACGCGGATGGCAATTTCACTGCGATTGGCAACCAGCAACTTTTTCATTTCAAATGTTCCTCAAGCTTCTCAATACATCCGGATTCTATCGGGGTAGCCGCGGAAAGGGGGGTAAAATACACCCTGCCTCAACGCCGCCATTACCCGCTGGGCCAGAATAGCCGAAATTATCAGATTCGTTAAGAGATGGTGCGGCCAAAAAGAAAAAAATGTCCCGAATTGGATCGGCGTGACATAATACTATTAGGAACGGAGTTTTTCGGATGAATGATGACCGCGCTACGCCAGAGTCGCAGGCCGATGGATGCGGTGAGGAACTGCCGTTGTTGGTTCGGCAGCATCTGGATTGGGTTTATTCGTTGTGTCGGCGGTCCGTGCGTGATGCGGCGATGGCGGAGGATGTTACGCAAACAGTATTCATGGTCCTGATAAAAAAAGCGAAGCATTTGCCGCAGGGGGT
>DAHXLH010000192.1:0-6518 GCA_027366115.1 Phycisphaerales bacterium | reverse complement strand
AATAAATATGAGAAATATGTGACACCTGACGACGACACTGCCCGCGTAAAGCGGCAAGGATGTAGTGCCTCCGTTATAATCTGGCAGGAAGTTAATGCGGAGCACGCCTTTCGATGAAATATGAACTGATTGTCTTTTTAGAGGACATCGAAGTTCTGCTGGATGCACCGGATGACTTTGTAGATGCACCAACTATGGCAGAGGCGATAAAACGATGAACCACTTACGCCGGAATTATCAAAATGCCCTGCTGGGCGTCATGAGAAATATGCTGGTCACAGCCGTTGTCCTGCTGGCAGTGGCTGGCCGTGGCGTGCAGGGTGCGGCCCGGCGACAATCTGTTGATATGGCGGCCCGTGTCGGGAACCCAAATGTAAAACCGCAGGACGCCAAGATTCTTATGATTCTAAAGGCTTTGCAGCGCCGCGGTAAGACGCTGCGCAATTTTCAGGCCCATCTGGTTGTGCAGGTGCATCATCTTCGAACCGATGAAAAAGATATGAATATCGGCCATATCTGGTATCAGCAGAAAAACGCGACCACCCGATTTGATATCCGCTTTAATATGCTGGTAGTTGATGGAGCCATTGCCAAACGCCATGCGGATCATGATATTGTTTTTGACGGACGCTGGCTTATTGACCGCAACGGCAGCGCCAAGATATTCCGGAAAATCGAGATTGCGCCGCCGGGAAGAAAATTCAATCCGTTGCGTCTCGGTCAGGGGCCGATTCCAATTCCCATTGGACAAAAACCGTCGGATGTGGAAAGAGAATTTCACGTTCAACTGCTGAAAAATAAAAAAATGCCCCCGCATACGGTTGGTTTAAAACTTATCCCGCGTGATAAATCGGCGTTTACCTTTGTGGAAGTGGACTTTTGGATCAATACGCACGTTTGGTTGCCGGTTAAGATTATCCGCACGGATCCCGACGGAACTCCCACGACCGCTATATTAAGCAAGATTGTCCTGAATAAATCCATGCGGCATGATTTTCATTTATCACCGCCGGGACAGGGATGGACAGTGGTGGTGAAACATTACCACGGCCAATAAGATCGCGCAGTTATTCATGCGCGGCAGTGCGGGAAATTGTTGCCATCGTGTGAACACCTGCTTTGTCGCACACCGGAGTCCTATCATTAGCCGCCAAAGTAATCAGAGAGTATCTTTTTTTTGCTGCTGGGTGGATTTTGGGCGATCAAGGCGGGATCGGTGGTGACAATAATTACCCCTGCCATGGCACCGGGAAATCCGTGTACGCCGGGGCGATGGGCCGGCTGTACGCTGTGATGATAAATCTTGGAAAGTATGGCATGAACCGGGCAGTAATAGGGATAAATCCCGGGCTTGGTGAGCACCAATTTAAAGCTGTGCACGCCAGCCTTAGGCCCGGTTGTACCCATGAGCATTCCCGAATTAATGGCGGCATTCGGCTTGCCCGTGGTCGGGTTATAGCCGTTGACCATGTGCGCGCCGGTATCTTCATTAATAAAAATCACCGGCTCGCCCGGTGCAACCGCAACAATGGATTCCACAAACGCATTGGCCCCATCCATGTGAATGTAGACGGGTTTCATTGAAGCCATTGCCGGCGCGACAGCCGACTTAGCCACAAGAGGCCGCATGGGATGAAACACCAGCAGCGTGGTTGTGAGCACCGCGCCAAGAACGAAAGAAGCAATACCAATTCTAACTGTTGGGTTCATCACTTGACTCCATAATTAACAGAATTTCTCTATAAACACATCACGACGGTTTTATACGACCGCCGACGGGGAAAGGATCTCAAAAGTTTCAATTTTTACGTCTCGTCGCGACTGCCACAGCCGATGCAGCGACAATCCGCCGACGTATAGATAACCGAACATAAAAATAAGCATAAATGGCACACATGATGCGGCACGATTAAACCACAGGGCAATAATAATACACGCCAGCAAATACAATCCAACGGCCACTTCCGCAAATGGAATCCATTGCGCCTTATGGGCAAATGCCCCGGCGCGATGTTTCCATTGATCGGGGGATTCGTTCATTGCGACCCCATATTTGGGTGTCCGTACGAAGTCGCTCTGATGGCCGGTCAGGCCCTCAATAACCGCGATGGCATTGGCCAGACTTACCCCCATTCCAATGGCCATCAAAAAGGGAACCAGTAGAATACCGGCTAAATAATTCTCTTTAATTTCCCGCTGTGCCACCACATAAAATGTGCCGGCGGAAAATGTCAGGAGTGTGAAAAGCACCGACATAACCAACCATAGAATCGGATAGGTCGAGGACAGCACACCGGCACCGGCAAAACAAAAGGCGGGGAAAAATAAGATAGCGACCAGTACTGCCAGGGGATAGACCACACCGGAAGTAAGGTGAAAAAACGCCTCAATTTTTACCCGCAAGGGCTGCGCAGAGCGCAATACCGTGGGCAGCAGTTTTACCGAGGTTTGAACGCTGCCTTTTGTCCAACGATGTTGTTGTTGCTTAAATGCCGTAATCTCCGGCGGCAACTCGGCCGGTGAGGTTACGTCGCCGAGATATTTAATCCGCCAGCCGTGCAGTTGTGCGCGATAAGACAGATCCATGTCTTCGGTGAGCGTATCATGCTGCCAGCCCCCGGCATCAACGATAGCCGTCTTCCGCCATACGCCGCCAGTACCATTAAAATTAATGAATCTGCCGCTGCGGCTGCGTGCGGTATGCTCAATAACAAAATGGCCATCGAGAAAAATAGCCTGCGATCTGGTCAGCAGCGATTGGGTTCTGTTGAGATGTTCCCATCGGGTTTGCACACAGCCAACCTGGGCATCGGTAAATTCGTTGATAACGGATCGCAGCATTTCCGGGCGCGGCACAAAATCCGCGTCGAAAATCGCTATAAATTCGCCCGTTGCGCAGGCCATGCCGTTTTCCAGCGCTCCAGCCTTGAATCCCGTGCGATTGGTTCGGTGTATATATTGAATATCAAAACCTTGTTGGCGGAATTGGTCGCAGACCTGACGGGCAATTCCGGCGGAACAATCCGTGGAATCATCGAGTACCTGAATCTGCAGTAGTTCACGCGGATAATCCAAGGCACAAACCGCGGAAATTACCCGTTGCGTGACATAGCGCTCGTTAAATAGAGGCAGTTGCACCGTAACGCGTGGCAGCGTAGTAAACTCAGGGGGCTTGGCGGGAATTTTCTTTGAATTCCGGTAATACAGGAATACCTCCCAATATCGGTGCATTCCATAAATGGTTAACACGACCAAGCATACGAAATAAAGCGTAATGGGAATAAATTCTAACGTTTCTTGCATCATTTTTTATCCGAGACCACCCCCGCGGATTCCTTTAACCATTAAATTGTCTCGCGCCCACTTGCGCAAACGCCTCTTTGAGTGTACGTCCTGTAAAAGCTGTTTGCAATACCCGAGGGTAAATTTATCCGCTTTCAGGAATTATTTACATCATATTTATGGGCGAAGGCCGTTATCCACATTTTCGTAATTCTTCTGTATTTTTCCTATCAGGCTCTGTGCCTCCCGCATTTCAAGTTTACCCGGCTGCCATGGGACAAAAAAGCTATCATCTGTTTTCCGGGGAATAATATGGTAATGCGCATGATGAACGGATTGCATGGCTTCAATGCCGTTATTGAGAAGAATATGACATGCGGGGGCTTGAACCGCTGCGCATATCGCACGTGCCAGAGCCGGAAGCTCATGCCCCAAATCCGCGGCCACATGGGCGGGCATATCGAATATATTGCGAATGTGGCGCTTAGGAATTACCAAGCTGTGGCCAACCACCACAGGCCCAATATCCAGAAAGCACAAAATATTTTGGTTTTCTATGATTTTCTGGCAGGGAATTTCCCCGGCAATAATCCTGCAGAAAATACATCCGCCGTCGTGGGGGGACTGGTCTGACATGCAACGCTCCACGAGACATTCCAACGGGACCTGCTTAATTGTTTTTCAGTTTACTTAAAACCCCGGGGATATCGGAAAAAAGCCGACGTTCCAATTCCCCGATTTTCTCAACCCGCCGCGCATGGCGGCCATCCTCAAACGGTGCTTTTATCCAAGCCGACACAATGCGGCGGATTAATTCACCGCCCAGTAAATCTACCGCCAGGCATAATACATTGGCGTCGTTATAGCGGCGGGAAATTTCAGCCGTTAATTCATCGTGGCAGATGGCAGCCCGAATGCCGGGAATTTTGTTGGCCACAATCGACATTCCGATGCCGCTGCCATCAAGCAGAATGCCCACCTGAGCTTTCCCTTCCACAATGGCCAGCGACGCAGGAACGGCAAAATCCGGATAGTCACACGCTTTAGGGTCAAAGGCGCCAAAGTCCTCCACGCCATGGCCTTCCACCCGCAACTGCTCGATGAGCTGTTGTTTAATGTTAAATCCACGATGATCGCAGGCCAGGGCGATATTCATAATTCCATCTCCACAACGCGGTTACGAATCAGTTTTTCCAGCCGTTGTGCTGTCTTTCTATATACCTGTTCTCCCTGCCCGATCGGGTCGTCAATATCGCCGTCCGGGTCCAAGGTGAATGTTTTTTCACCCGCCGTGGGCATACGAGATATTATTTCTTCACGATGAGCCTGCGTCATGGTAAATATCATATCGGCGCGCCGCAATAAATCATCGGTCAGAGGCGCAGATCGGTGCTTGTGAATATCCACCCCCATCGCTCCGAGAATTTTTACCGCTTCTCCGGCTGCCGGCATTCCGCCTGACGTGTGAACGCCGGCCGAACGAACCACGATATGCCGACTCGGCAGTTCGTCTGGTGGAATGTTAAGTTTCTCAGCAAGGATATGCAATGCCAGCCCCGCGGCCATAGGAGACCGACAGGTATTGCCGCTACACACAAAAACGATCACGGTATCTTCCAGGCGACGAATCACGCGCTGGGCTATGGCACCTTCCCGCAAAACGTCCAAGTGATGTCCTGTAACTCGTACGAGCGTGGAAATATTTTTATAACGCGGAGGTGGCCCGGCGACGGCAACCGATAATTGCCGACTTATCACCGGGGGCAAATTCTCAGCACTGTCTACCAAATGATTACCAACTGCCCCGACGATCGTCACCGGTTCGCCGGCGAGGTCGATAATTTGACGAGTTATTTCAACTTCCGTGCAGCGCAAAGTTACGCACCCATCCACCATCGCTTCAGCGGCGGTCTGCCGCCCTGTCAACTGCACCAGGCGTTCCACGTCGGCTGGCTCAAGGGGCAGTTGGAGGGACAGCGGGCCCGGCCACAACCTGCGGGCCAGTCGGCGAGCCAACGGCGGGACATGGGAAACAATCTCAGCGATACGGTCTACTGAGCTGACATGAATGACCCAGGCCGGATGATTCTGAATCTTCATGGTGTCTTTTAAGGCCTGAAGTCCGGCGGGCCGCCCCAAGCTGCACGCAATGCCGTAGACGGTCTCGGTAGGAAGTCCCACCAATTTGCCGCCACGCAGAGCTTCAGCAGCACGGATTAACGTTTCATCCGCAGCATGCAGGCTGGGTCTGACAGGCATAACTTTCATTGACGGCGATTCCATGTCAAGCGTCTTATCGCTTATCAGGATAAAACGCGTTATAGAACAGGGCGTAATTGGTGCGCACCATATTACAGAGGTCTTTTCCAAGCACATCGATAAAATCAGGTGTCACAGGTTCAACTTTACTGCGGATGCGATGATCCCCATAAATGGTGTGATACTGATCATTTTCCTGCGTCATCTGTGCCACATTGTTAAAATCATGCTCAAAATAAGGTTCTTCCAAGTAATCATAGACACGTTTCATGACATCGGCAGGATTGGTGGTTAAATCTTCAAAACGCACCACATGTAGTTGCCGGATCAGATTGGTCTGAATGGCTTCAATCAGGCGGCCAATGGCAATGCCGACCGGCGGGCCGTTAAGCCAGCGCATCACGCGATTATTGACGGTAATCATGGTCAGGGTTCCGGTAACTTCATCGGCGTCAGCACGATCCCGATTCTTACGGAACAACTTTTCCATCGATGAGAGAATGGCACGTAAGTCGCGCACGCACACAATATATTTAGGATTGGGCACGTACTGTTTGACCCAGTCATGATAATGAAACCAACTGCGGCATTTGTCCACACATACCGGCTTATCGGTTACGCCTTCATAGAAGCCATTGATGCCGTAGCGGCAATAGTTTAAAAAGCCCTTCTGCATGAGGTCGGGATCCTGAGCCTTAAATTCAGCCAGTTCGGTGTAATATTTTCGCGATGCCAGCATCAGATCGATAACCCCGCTGGTGGGGGTGCAATAAAAGCGTGGATTTTGCGCCAGAATATTCTGCATCAGCGTGGAACCGGAACGCGGCAGCGAGGCGTTAAACACCAGTTTTTTGTCGAACATGAACCCATCCTTTCAAAAGATAAATCGTGATCCGGACGACCTGTGGGGAAGTATACACGAACTAGAGTCAAGGCAAAACTGCGCCACCGAATCGTCACCGAATCGGCAATTCACA
>DAHXLH010000190.1:0-11729 GCA_027366115.1 Phycisphaerales bacterium | reverse complement strand
TTAATTGCATAAAGTAACGATAGTATTTCTAAGCTGCGCCCCTTTCACTTCTCGTTTCCGCCATTTGAATGGCTTGGTATTCTGGCTGTATGCGGCGATGAACGCCTCAATGGCCAGACGTAGTTCCTCGGTGCTGGTGGTGCTTAAACCACGCAGTGCTTTGCGGGATAATATCCCAAACCAAATTTCCACCTGGTTTAGCCAACTGGCGGAGGTGGGCGTGTAATGGAACCGAACATTGGGATGCCTCAAGAGCCAAGCGTCGCATTTTTTGTGTGTGCAGTAGTTATCCAAAATCACGTGCAACTCCTGGTCGGTGGAACACTCCGCCACCACCTGATCCATGAATTGCAGGAACTCCTCGCGCCGCTTACGTTCGGTAACAGCCGTATGAACTCGCCCTGTGCCCACTTGTAAGGCGGCAAATAGATTCAATGTCCCGTGGCGTTTGTAGGTGCTCTTGTAGCCCCGAACAATCTTGCCACTATCCGTTTCCACATAGCCGGTCTTGCGTTCCAAGGCTTGGATACTGGGCTTCTCATCCACTGACAATACGATCGCGTTTTGTGGAGGGTCCAAATACAACGCCACAATATCCGCCGCCTTGGCGGCAAACTGCGGGTCGGTACTGACACACCACGAACGTTGCCGTTGCAGGCAAATTCCTTTCTAAATACTATCTGTATTTATTGCAATTAAGCACTAGCTGTCCGCTGGAATACTGGTTTTCCCATGGAACTTTCATCGGGATCGTCCGCGTTAACTATGGTGAACATCCGGTGACGCCGACCAGTGGTTGGCTGACGTAATTCCGGAAAGAATTTTTCTTCGAGGTGGTTTATGTTGTTCACGCGTATTGCACAACGGTTGACCATGCTGACGGCGGCGGGTCTATTCACATTGGCTGGTGTTGGTTGCACGCAGGCGTTCGGCGGTAATACCGTGGCCCTGAACCAGCAGGGCCAAGCCTTAGTTCCCCAGAATTTCACCGATCAAAAGGGGCATGTGCGGCTGGATGAATATTGGGCGGCGGTTCATGCGACCCAGGCCTCGCAATCTGCCGCTCCCTATGCCCTGACGGGTACTACGACGGTCCGTCCGCCGTTCAACGCCCAGAACTACACGGACAGCAAGGGCCATGTCCATCTGGACTGGTACTGGTCCAACCCGGTGCACGGACATTAACCGCTACACTGCCGCAACAGGCGGCAATAAAGCGGCTTGGCGTATGGTCAGTGATTTTGCGGTTCCATCGCCCGGCGATGTATTTGTTTCCGATACCCGCCGGCGATGGAACCAATGTGTTTATTCAGAAACATAATCCGCTGCGCTAAGGCGTGCCGCAGCACTGGATCGCTGGACTTGACCCGCACCATTTTCAGCACATCCATCATGGACGTGGAGGCGAAGCCGTTCCTGGCGAGAATTCGGCAGCCGGTTAAGTCCGCTGCTGATTCGATGCCCAGATGTTCTTCGCCCCGGGCCAGAGCCTGCGGAATGTTGATATTATGATTGTTGACCAGATGACCCATTTCATGTGCCATGGCTGCGGCCAGTTCCGCGTTGTCTGCAGTGCTTACCAGAGCACTGGTCAGATAAATGTGGCCGTCCGGCCAGGACCAGCCGCCCAAACGCGACGATTCAAGAATAAATACTTTCAGATAAGAAGCTGTGATTCCAAAGCAAAGATCATCGCACAACCGCTGTGCACGCTGTTGGCCATTGCCCGACACGGCACCGCCATGCCGTTGGGTCCAGGACAGTTCATGTGAGGCGTCGGTCAGTGGAATACTCCCGCAGCCGGCCAGCAGAACACTCGCTATAGCGATGACAAATCCTGTAGTAAGAAACCGTACTATCATGCCGCATAATGATGCAATCGGCATACCACGGCTTATGACACTGAGGGATCGGCCCAATTTGCCAGCAGCGGTGGTCAACATTTGTACTGTAAAACGGAGACTGCCTGAAGTTTATACAATTCAAGATTCGCTTCCGGGAACTTTTTGCCACTTGCTTCACGTTGTCTGTCTAGTGACATAATACCAACGACGTTCATACGCTAATGGTTTTGTGTTCCGGCCGTCGGCAGGCGAATCGGTAGTTATGTCACCTGCCTGCCAGCGGCGGAACCGTTAAAGCAGGCTTAAAGGGCCTTTAGGATAAAGTTTTATGAGACGTTCGATCATCATTGCAGGGTTGGTCATCTTGGCCGCGGTCGCCGGATTGGCGGCCGGATTATTTTTAGCGTCGGGGTTCGGGAAGAAGTCCGCAGGATCGGCCGGCATAACATCCACTTCCCGAGCGTCGGCGGTATCTGTGGGAAAAATAGTGGCGGTTAAAACCAGGTCCAAACGCAAAATTCTATATTACTGGGATCCGATGGTGGGGCCGTCATCTATCTCACCCAAACCGGGCATCAGTTCCATGGGGATGGCGCTTATTCCGGTTTATGCTCCACAAACAGGTGCCGCAATGGCGGGAGCGGTACTGGTCGATCCCGCCATGGTTCAAAACATGGGCATCCAAACTTCGCGTGTCACTGTGGGGCCGCTGGTTCACCCCGTGCGCGTAGTTGGCTATCTGCGTGCGCCGGCACCAGATCGCTACAGCATTACCATTCGCGTCGGCGGCTGGATCGGCAAGTTGTTTGCCACCACCAACGGAACATTTGTAAAAAAGGGAGCCAAGCTCTTCACGCTTTACAGTCCGCGCATTGTGGCGGCGGAAGAGGAATTGGTCGCCGCGCAAAATTCGCTGGTGGCAGCGCGCAAAACCGCTGATGCATCCGCCATTCGCGATGCCCGTGAACTGGTGGGATCCGTGGAAATGCGGCTGCACTATCTCGGAGTCAGTTTGCCGCAGATAAAGAGCGTTGAACGCAGCCTGACAGCCTTAAAATATATAACGTTCTCCAGCCCGGCGAACGGCGTTCTGACGGATATTAAGGTTTACCAGAAATCACGGCTTAACGCCGGCGTGACAGCCATGCGTGTTGAGAATCTCTCGACGCTATGGATGGATGCGTATGTGTATGAAAATCAGTTGCCATGGATTCGCATGGGACAACGCGTGGCCGCCCGAATCGCCGCATTTCCCGGTCACACGTTTGATGGAAAAATTATTTTTATTGATGCGCTTGAAAACCCGCAGAATCATAGCACAGCCGTTCGCATTGAACTGCCCAACGCCCGCGCTGAGTTACGGCCCGGAATGTATGCCCTCGCCGATATCCATACGACGCCCTTCAAACACGCGATCCTGATACCGCGCCGTGCGGTCATCAACACGGGTACCGGCGAAGTCACTTTTGTGGAGATATCCCACGGTCACTTCGATCCCGTCAAGGTGCGAACCGGCCTGTCCGGCGGCATCGGCTTGAGGCATGTTCTGCAAGTGCTTTCCGGCGTTGGGCCAGGGCAAAAAGTTGTCACCAGCGGGCAGTTTATGATTGATGTCGAATCGCAACTCAATGAAATTAAATCCCGTTTCATGCCAAAAGTTCCGGATGCCGCCTCCGCACGGCCCCGGATCCGTACCACGTCGGCCCGAGCGGATGCGCCGAAAAAGCCGCTTGGCGGATCGCCTGCCGGAGCGGCAAAAACCGCCGCCATGCCCAAAGGAATGAAAATGCCGGCGACACATCCCCACTCTGCCTTACCCCAATAAAAGAGACTGGATCAAACCATGATTCGAAAAATCATAGAAGTGTCAATTAAAAACCGCGTGCTGGTGCTGCTGCTTTTCGCAATGGTTATAGCGGTCGCCACGTGGGCGGCCTTTCACAGCAAATTAGATGCGGTGCCTGATCTATCAGATGTGCAGGTGCTGGTGCTGACAAACTATCCGGGCCAGTCGCCCGGCGTGGTGGAAAAGCAGGTGACTTATCCGCTGGAAACCCAGTTAATCCATGTGCCCGATGTGAAAGCTGTGCGCGGCCAGAGTATGTTCGAATATTCACTGATCACCGTCGTGTTCAAAAATGGCACGAATTTGTACTGGGCGCGTAGCCGTGTGCTGGAATATCTTAGCTACGCCAAAGCCTTGCTTCCCGCCGGCGTTAATCCGCAGCTTGGTCCGGACGCCACTGGATCTGGCTGGGCGTATCAATATATTTTGTTTCCGGGGTGGTATTGCAAGAATCATCCCGGTGGAATCTGGCATGATCCAGCCCAAAATAAATGGTACGCCCATCGCAGTTCGGCACCGGCCGCAGCCCGCGTCCGGCTGGTGCTGGTTCGGGCTTTTGACAAGCCTGGCACCTCACCTTTGTCGCACCAACCTCTGGTTGCCAGCAATCTTAATCTGGGGCAACTGCGATCACTGCAGGATTGGTTTGTGCGTTATCAGTTGGAAGCGGTGCCCGGGGTTTCAGAAGTTGCCGGAATCGGCGGCTTCACGGTGGAATACCAGGTGGTGTTAAATCCGAACAAACTGTTGGCTTACCATCTGGGTGTCAACCAGGTCATCCGCGATGTGCAACAGTCCAATAATGACGTGGGCGGAGCGGTGATCGACCGCAGTGGATTTGAATATATTGTCCGCAGTCGCGGCTACCTCAAAAATCTCACCCAACTGCGATCCGTGCCGGTGGGACAGGCAACGGACGGTACACCGATTCTCCTAAGCGATGTCGCGACAGTCCAGAAAGCCGGTGCACAGCGCCAGGGAATTCTGGATTGGAATGGACGGGGTGAAACGGTCGGCGGCATTGTGGTGGTACGTTACGGAGCAGATACATTCCGCGTCGTCACAGCGGTCAAAAAGAAGATCGCGGCTCTGGCCGCCAGTTTACCTCCGGGCGTCATGTTCAAAACCGGCTATGATCGCGTCAATCTGATCAACCGGTCCATCAACACGCTCTCTGACACGCTGACCGAGGAAATGATCGTCGTGGCCGTGATCTGCCTATTATTTCTCCTGCATGGCCGCAGCGCCCTGGTAGCAATCACGGTCATTCCATCCAGCATGATTATCAGTCTGGCGATTCTGTATTGGCTTAACATCAGCGCCAATATCATGAGCTTAAGCGGCATCGCCATCGCGATTGGAGTGGTGGTGGATTCAGCTATTGTCATGATTGAAAACGCGCACCAGCATATCAACCGCGATGAGATCCGCGTGCAAGCCGGTCATCCGCCCACGCCCCGTGCCGAGCTGATTCTGACCGCCGCATCGGAAGTCGGCCCCAGTTTGTTTTTCAGCCTCCTGATTATCACGGTGAGCTTTCTGCCGATTTTCGTTCTGCCCGGCGAAAGCGGAAAAATGTTCAGCCCCTTAGCCCTGACGAAAACCTTTGCCATTGCCTCGGCGTCGCTGCTGTCGATTACCATTGTGCCGGTGCTGATGATCTATTTTATTACGCCCCGATTCTTTCCCAAAACCTGGGCATGGTGGATCTGGTTGCCGTTGGCCATCGTGATTATTTTCGGCCCCGCCGTCGGATTGTATTGGGCGATGGGCCACGATGGCGGCCTGTTGGCACGTTACGGCTGGTGGATTTGCGGCGGCTGGATGATCCTTGCGGCGTTGCTGGTATTGCCGCAAAACATCATCCATGAGGAACACAATGTTATCGCCACGTTGCTGCAGATCATTTTTGATCCCATTTTTCGGGCAGCCATGTTTTTGCGCTGGCCGCTGATCCTCGTGGCCGCGGTTTTATGCATCTCGGTGATCTGGCCGTTTAGTCGTTTGGGTACGCAATTTACCCCGCCGCTTTATGAAGGCGACCTGGAATATATGCCGACAACGTATCCCGGCATCAGTGTGGGATCAGCTAAAACAGTATTGCAACAGAGTGACAAAATTATCAAAAGCTTTCCGGAGGTCAAGAGTGTATGGGGACAGATCGGCCGCGCCGATACCGCCACCGACAGCGCCCCGCTGAATATGATTGATACGATCATCCGGCTTAAACGCCGTAATCAGTGGCCGGTGGTGGACGTTCCCCGCTTCTATCATTCCTGGCCGCATTGGCTGCAATGGCCCTGCAAGCATACGTTTTGGCCCGACCGGGCACCGGTGACGCTAAGGCAGGTTATGAATGGCTGGACGGACGCGGCGGGTCACTATCATGAAGGGATGAATCAGGCGCTGAAGATACCGGGATTTGCCGCGTACTGGACGATGCCCATCGCCAATCGAGTCAACATGGCCAACACCGGGAGTAAAACGTTGCTGGGAATTCGCGTGTTCGGTTCAAACCTTGGCGTGCTGGGCAAAGTGTCCAATGCCATTGCGCAAACGCTGCAACAGGTCCAGGGCACCGGCAGCTCCATCGCCAATCAACCGCTCGGCGGCTACTATTTGGATATTCATGTCAATCGTCTGGTCGCAGCCCGCTATGGCCTCACGCAAGCGGCGGTACAGCGTATTATCAGCGTAGCTATTGGGGGTGAACCCATCGGTACGATGGTGCTGGGGCTGCAGCGGCTGCCGATCAATGTCCGCTATGACCGCAATCTTCGCGGCAGTATTTCCGAGCTTAAACAATTACCTATAGCCGCACCGGATGGCACGTTCATCACGCTGGGTATGCTTGCCCACATCCACTACAGCTCCGGGCCGCCCGAAATCGACAGCCAGGATGCCATGACGGTCAATTACATCAATATCACTACTACCGGCGGTGATACCGTGGGGTATGTTCGCCGAGCCAATGCGGCAATCCGATCGCACGTAACCCTGCCGCCCGGTTACACCTATCAGTGGATCGGTTTGTACAAACAGATTCAGCAAGCCAATGCCCGATTGAAACTTGCCGTGCCGATGGTGCTGCTGACGATATTTATTCTGTTGTTCGTGGCCACCGGCAGCGTAGGCCGCGTGCTGGGCGTGCTGTTGTCGGTGCCATTTGGGTTGG
The DNA here is from genome assembly GCA_027366115.1 of Phycisphaerales bacterium. Classification (GTDB taxonomy): domain Bacteria; phylum Planctomycetota; class Phycisphaerae; order WQYP01; family WQYP01; genus JAMDCX01. Next base: position 4,864 of record DAHXLH010000190.1, on the reverse strand, counting down.
TGGGGGCCATCTGGGCTTTGTATTTCCTGCATTACCAGATATCCGTGGCGGTGTGGGTGGGTATTATCGCATTGTCCGGACTTTGCGCCGAAATGGGCTTGGTGCTGCTGCTGTATCTGGATGTGAGTTTTGCACAGGCGAAAAAATCCGGATTATTACGCGACAAGCATGACCTTTTTAATGCTGTGCACACCGGCGCGGTTCGCCGCATCCGGCCGCAAACCATGACCGTATGCGCGGCCCTGATCGGCCTGACGCCGCTGTTATGGGTGCACGGGGCCGGCGCCACGGTCATGCGCCGCCTGGCGGCACCCATGATCGGCGGATTGGGAAGCGCGTTTGTTCTGGAACTTCTGGTTTTGCCCGCGCTATATTACCTCGTGATGGCCTGGCACCTGCGGGGGCATTTCGCCAACCAACAGGCAAAGCCTAGTAGCCATACCCCCAGCGAAGGAGACCTCCCATGAAACCGTATCGCGCAACTTTGGCACCCTTGGCCGCCGTACTTTTGCTTGGAGCCGCCGGATTATTGGCCGGTTGTACTGTCACACCGCAGGGTGAGAATTCTCTGCGCCGCGCAGCGGCCTTAGCGGGCAAACCATACGAAAGGCCATACGCTCAACGCCATATTCCTCCGCTGCCACTTAAGGCCACCTCTTCCCAGTTGGTCCGATTCGCGCTATTAAACAGTCCGGAAGTGGAACAGGCTTATTGGCAGTGGCGTGCGGCCATTGAACAGATTCCCCAAGCCGGTACCCAAGCCACTACTCTGATGCTTAATGCCGGGACAACGCTGCAAAACGGCCAGGCATCGCTGGCCAATACCATTCTGGGTGCCGGTAATATGACCGGCAGCGATATCCGTTGGCCGTCCAAACTCACCACACAGGCCCGGGCGGCGCTGGAATCGGCCCGGGCTGCGGGCTGGCGGTATCGTGCGGCGATTTTCGCGGTTCGCCGTGCTGTGCTGGTTGCTTGGTATCGCTATGCCAGAACCGCAGCAGTGCTGCAACTGAATCAACGCCGGCGGCAGTTTCTTACCACCATCGCCGCTCTGAGCCGCGCCGGTATCAGTACGGGCGGTCGGCCGGCAGCGGGGTGGCTGGTCAGCCAGAACGCTGTTGATGAAATTGACGTGCAAATCATCGCTCTTCAGCATCAGTTGCCCCGTGACTTGGCGGCGCTTAACGGTGTTCTAGGACGTCCCCCGGCAGCGCCGATGAATCCTCCGCGGGCCGTTCCGGCTTTATCCCTGTCGCGATTCGGACCAAAACAACTGTGGCTTCTGGCCGCCCATCGGAATCCGCAATTACGCGGTCTGGCACGCGATATCTCCGCGAACCGCTTTGACATTCGCCGGGCTCAACAGCAGTACATCCCCAATTTTGATATTGGCCTTACCAGCAGCTTGGATGGTACCGCGCAGAGTTTTTCCGGAGCGCTGGTTGTGCCTGTGCTGCGGTACAAGGCCATCAACGCCGCGATCGCGCAGGCCAGAGATCAGCTTCGAGCCGCGCAATCGGCAAGGCGCAGCGTGCACGTTACTTTGGCGGCACAACTGCTTGGGGATGTGATCGCTACGCACAATGATTATCGGCAGATAGAGCTTTTTCAAAATTCAATACTGCCCCGCCTGAAGATCATTGTCTTTCTGGCCCGCGCCGATTATCAGCAGGGCAACGGGGGAATAGACCGGGAGATTAAATCGCAAAATGAGCTTCTAGCGATCCGACAAACGCTTGTGGACTTGCAAGCGGATCTGGATATCCGTATCGCGGATATGGATGCCATCATCGCCGCACCGCTGTAATCCCGGTTCGCCTTAATCGAGGCACAACCTGGGGCCAACACGTTTGAAAATGACGATGGGAGTGGATCGGTTATTTCTTGCGGGACTTGTTAAGACCGGCGTTGTGTTTTAAGCTACCACTTGGAAGTATGAGTGATCCACAACTTTGAAAGGCTTTTCTAATCATGAGTACCAGCGAATTTACCAATGTACAGGTTCCCGCGCACGGACAACCCATCACCATGGGGGCGGACAAAAAGCTCCATGTTCCGGATCATCCCATTCTGCCGTTTATTGAAGGCGACGGTACCGGCCCGGACATCTGGCGGGCATCGGTGCGGGTCTTTGATGCGGCGGTGGAAAAATCGTACAAGGGAAAGCGTAAAATTGCCTGGATGGAAGTGTACGCCGGAGAAAAATCATTCCTGAAATTCAAAACCGGCGAACCGGTTGGCGACGCCAAAGCCTGGCTGCCTGATGATACCGTCAATGCATTTCGCAAATTTCTGGTGGGCATTAAAGGGCCGCTGACCACGCCGGTGGGCGGAGGAATACGATCTCTTAATGTCGCGTTGCGGCAACAGTTGGACTTATACGTATGCGTGCGGCCCGTGCGCTATTTTGCCGGGGTGCCCAGTCCGGTGAAGCGCCCGGAAGCGGTTAATATGGTGATTTACCGCGAGAACACTGAAGATATTTATGCCGGGATCGAATGGCCCGCCGGTTCGCCGGAAGCGCAAAAGATTTTGAAATTCATTGAAACTGAATTTCCACAAACATTTAAGAAAGTCCGTTTCCCCGCCACGTCCGGCGTGGGCATCAAACCTGTCAGTAAAGAGGGTTCCCAGCGGTTGATCGCGGCGGCGATCGATTACGCCATTGCGCATAAGCGCAAAAGCGTTAACCTGGTTCATAAGGGCAACATTATGAAGTACACGGAAGGGGCCTTCCGTGACTGGGGATATCAACTGGCCAAGGAAAAATATGGCGCTGTTGAGATCGATGGAGGCCCCTGGTGCAGGTTGCCCAATGGTATTGTTATTAAAGATTCGATCGCGGACATTACCCTCCAGCAGGTGCTCACACGCCCGGAGGAATTTGATGTTATTGCCACCCTGAATCTTAATGGCGATTACTTAAGCGACGCGCTGGCGGCACAAGTCGGCGGGATCGGGATCGCGCCGGGCGGGAATATCAATTATCATACCGGCCACGCGGTGTTTGAAGCCACCCATGGCACAGCTCCGAAATATGCGAATCAGGATAAGGTAAACCCAGGCAGCGTGATACTTTCCGGTGTGATGATGCTGGAGCATCTCGGTTGGCAGGAAGCCGCCGATTCCATTGTCAAGAGCCTCGAACGTACCATCGGCGATAAGATAGTAACCTACGATTTTGCCCGGCTCATGACCGGTGCTAAAGAGGTGAAATGCAGTGAGTTTGCCGATGCCCTGATTCGCAATCTGGCCTGACGCCCGGAAACCGCCTATAATTATGGTGTTGGAAAGCACCGAAAAAGCGCTTGCAGCGATGGCGTGGTGACTATAAGGTATATAGTCCGACCATGGGCTTAGTAATACTAAGCGCCGGAAGTTGATGGCGGATTCCACTGATGCAAATCAGCAGGAACAGGTGAATGGAAACATAAGTGCCCGCGTTGCGGCAAAAGGATTGATTATGAGCGAACAATTCAAAGATAAAACGGTTCTTGTAGTGGATGATGATGCCGACGTTCTGGCCACCATCACTGCGGCCTTAGCAACCACAGGAGCCAAAGTTATTTCCGCGGGCGACGGAAACACCGCTGTGGAAATGGCGGAAAAAGATCAACCCGATCTTATTGTTCTGGACATGATGTTGCCCAAACGCAGCGGCTTTCTGGTCGTGGAACGCATTAAAGCCCGTAAACCCAAGGGCAGCAAACCCTTTGTTATCATGATTACCGGCAACATGGGCACACGCCATAAAACCTATGCGGAAACCCTCGGTGTTGATGATTACATCAACAAACCGTTCCGCATTGATCGGCTCATTACATCTATGGATAAATTGCTTAACCCGGCCCCGGCGGCACAGTAATCACGCCGCCCGGACGTCCGCAACTGGATAAAACCCATGCCCGAGCTTCCCGAAGTCCAGGAAGTGCGTCGCACGCTTGAGCCATTTGTACTCAATGTGAAAATTGTTGATGTAAAAATCAATCGGAAAAGCTATGTCCGTTCCGGGGCCTCAGCGCTTGGTTCCCTCATTGGCCGTAAAGTTGACCGCACCGTCAGGCATGGGAAAAAACTTTTCTGCATTTTTGACGATGGGCAGGTCCTGCTGATTCATCTGGGGATGAGCGGCCGCATTGACTGCTGTGATCCCGAAACGCCGCTTGCGCCGCACACGCATTTTTCCATGCATCTGGCCACGGGGGTGGAATTTCGTATGCAGGACCCGCGCCGCTTCGGAGGCCTGTGGCATTATCCCGACTGGGCGGCGGCGGAGAGATCGGAAATTACCGGGAAAATGGGCGTGGATGCCTTGGACGTTGCCGCCGCGCATTTTGCGCCTTGGCACACTATGCGCAGCCGATTGAAAGCCCATCTATTATCCCAGCGCACCGTGGCAGGCCTGGGAAATATCTATGTCGATGAGTCACTTTGGCTGGCGCAACTCCATCCGCTGCAGGTGCTAGCCAAGCTCAAACCCCGGCATCACGCGGCCTTGGCGGATGCCATCCATGCCGTATTAAATAAATCCATCAACATGGGCGGCACAACCTTGCGTGATTATCGCAACGTCGCTCAACAGCGTGGCCGGTTCGCCAAAAGCTTGTGCGTCTACGGCCGCGCGGGACTGCCATGTCTGCGATGCGGTGCCACGCTGGTCTCCAAAGTCATCGCCGGCCGCACCACGGTCTTCTGCACCCGATGTCAGAAAAGAATCTGATTACTACGTTGTCACCTACAACTTCCCACAAATTCCGCGATTTTTTCGTGGCACGCCCGACCACAGCTTCTACAAACAACCACCTGGACGATCACAGCGGGGCGGGTATCAAAGAGGTCAAGGCCCACGCCCCTTCGGCCC
>DAHXLH010000177.1:0-5474 GCA_027366115.1 Phycisphaerales bacterium | reverse complement strand
TCGTGGAGCGTGTGCCCGAGAGAGATTTTGTTGACGCGGCCTTTTTCAGGAGAGTACGATGCGTACAAAATTCAACGGTCAAAGCCGGGGGCCATGCGTTCCGGCTGCACGTCAAAGCTCGGCCCGGGCAGCAATGTTGCTCCTGGTGGTCGGTGCCGCACTGGGGCTTGCAGCGCCAGCAGCCCACGCGACATTGCTGGTGGATGAAAGCTGGAACTATACCAATGTCGCCAACGGTGCGACGATGAATGGAGTAACCGCCAACGCTGTCGGCCTTTCCGGTACCTATACGACACAGCCCGGCGACACGCCAACGTTTACCTACAACGACACTGGAATAGCGTTCGGGAATTTACAGCAATCCGGCCAAGGAAGCGTCAGTTTTTCAAATGTGGGTTTGCAGGAATACAAAACCCAGTATATCAGCGTGCCGATAAGCGCCAGCACGACCTCAAGCACGCTTTATGGATCGTACGTGGTTCAAGGTACCGTTGTCAACAGTGGTGTAAGCGGTTCGGGAAACGACATGGAAATGCAAGTGGACATCGGATCCCAATACCAAGGACAGGGCGCTCCAATAGACCCGTTGTTCGAGGCCTACGCCGCAACTTTTGGCGCGCTCCAACTCGGCCAATTCACAGCCGGGCATTCGAATAATGCTACTTTAACCGCCGGAACAGGGGTAACCAGTTATACCACAAATACCCCGTACCTGGTCTTATTCACTGTAACGGGACTAGGCACTACAACCGTCGGCGGGGCGGAATGGGTTCTTACCGCTGCACAATACAATAATTTTGCATCCACCAACACGCTTGACCCCACGGATTTAACCAAAGCCGCCCGTGGATCGTCGGCAACTGATGTTACGGCGGCGGCAACCATGAGTCCGAGGAGCAGCGTGGTGGTTCCCACGCTCACAGGGCAATACCTCAACATTGGGGGCTATTCCGCCGGCACCTACGGCACCACCACCTTTGGGGAAGTCCGCCTGTCCGATACCAGTCTGGCAGAAGCGGCACCGGTGGCAGCGGTTCCCGAACCGGCGGTTCTGGGCCTGATGGCAGCAGCGGGAATGGGCCTGTTGCTGCTTCGTCGGCGGCGTGCTGTTTGAGCATTAGCCCACCGGCAAATTGTGCCAGGCAAAACTCATCGGCTGCTGGTGAATCAACTGTAAACCTTCATTGGCAGCGCCGTGCAGGATAACCACACGGCGCTGCCGGGAGGTAGTGCGAGGATCAACAGTGAACGGCTTAAAGCCTTTATTCAAGAAAACCCTAAGCGAAAGGAAATCATCATGAAACGTAAAAAAGCGTTTACCTTGGTTGAGTTACTGGTTGTCATATCGATTATCGCCCTGCTGATAGCCCTATTGCTGCCAGCACTGGCACAGGCCAAGCAGACGGCGAACAGCGCGGTTTGCAGCAATAATTTAAGGCAGATGTCCATGGCCATCCAGGAGTATCAGGCATCATGGTCGGGGGCGCGATTCCCATTTTGGAAAGATACGTTAGCCGATAACGCTTTGGAAGCTTGGGTGATGCCGCTGGCCCCCTATATTACCGGGTCAAGAAAAAACTCAAGCGTCGCGACAGATTCGTATGAGATTGACTTTCAGAAACTCCAAAGTGTGATTATTTGTCCTTCGACCACAGCGCTGCCGGAGTCGGCGATGCTCACCAAGACAAATCTCAACGCCGGTAGCGTGACGCAACCCTGGTGGTGGTATGAATTTCACCGCACCGGGGCAACTGGGGCGTGGGCGCAATGGGGGTTAAGTTATTTTCAAGGCAGTTATGCGTTCAACGCCTGGCTGTACGGTCCGGGCGGTAACTTTGGGAGAACCACCTCCCTTGGCGTGTCGAATGAGCCATATGTTACCGTCAACGCTAACCCGCCCGCGTACTACTGGCCAAACAACATCAGCGATGTGCCAACCAGTACCGTACCAGCCTTCGGTGACGGGATATGGTTAGACGGAGGCCCGCTCGAGACCGACCACGCCCCGCCGATTAATTACGTCAATGGTGAACCCTACCCAGCGGGATCACTACCGAGCGGAAACATGGCCCGGTGGTGCATCAACCGACATGGTGGCAATGGCATTAACATGTCCTTCATGGATGGGCATGTGGAGCATGTCGAACTTAATCATTTATGGTCTTTGAACTGGGCGCGTGACTGGCAGATACCCACTGCAGCGCAGCTCAAGAGCCAAGGAGTAAGTGCGCTGCCATAACCAACCTGCCCGGACGCCGGAAATCTTGTGGGCCAACGTGCGTGGCGAAGCAATTTGCAATCACGGCAACGTCGAGCATCAGAGAATCGGAGGTACGCGGCAGGGTTCCACCGGTTATGGCCAGGATGAAATCTCTCAGGCCGACGATATCTACCCTTGACACCCGGTTTCCCGTATGCTCCATATTTACGGTGCTACAAGATAATCTCCGGCGAAGGCGGGGCGCATTGGCCTCCGCGGTATGGTGCACGAAGGGACTGACATGGCTTCACGAGTAGTGCGACTGCGTGGCGTAATTCAGCGCAGCCCAACGTGATCAAAAGGCCGGGACTTCGGCTTTGCGGTTTGAACCCCAGCGTAAATGGGGCATTGAAGTTAGATGCAACACACGACCCTTTGCAGAAGGCGTCGCGAAATGGTGACCCGGCCGCTGTGCTGAAAGTCCTGGTCACGAGCGCTACAGGATACAACCAAATGTCGACCGTAATCCTCAGTTTAGCCGCCGCAGGATTTAAGCCCTTTTTTTCAATTTCCCAGCAAGATAAGCCGGAACCATCCGTGTTGGGGATGATGGCACTGGGAGGCCTTAGCCTTGTCATGGCCAGCCGGCGACGGCGATTCCGGGGCATTTGGCCGCGTCGGGCAAGCCGCACTCAACGACCTGTGATCCTTGAATTGGGCACACCACCGAGTGCGGGGCAGTTGGATGGTCCGAAAACCCGTGCTTTGCCACAATCGAACATTTTCCCAAAAACGAACATAATCTTCACAGAAAGTTCCGGAGATTCGGTGCTTGGAAGGCGTGAGGCTGGCCAACGGCCACCGCCCCCGCGCGGGGGGCGATTGCTCCCAAACTGGCTATTTTCAGAAAGAAATAAGGGGGTCTATACGAGGATAAGAGTATTTACTATTGCCGCCGCGATCTTGGCGGCGATCTTGGTTCACAACATGCCGGCCAGAGCACGGCCAGACTCCCGCGAAACCGCGCCGGCTACCGTTGTGGCGGCTAAAACCATTGTGCGGCAAATCAGGGCCTTGGACAGCGCACGCGTGCTAAGCATGGCGAAGCGGTTTATCTCCGTACCGCCGGTTACCATAACTGATTTTCACTATATCCAGGGCCCGAAAGACAGGCACGAATATTACTCGCAAAGCGATTACGCGTGGCCGAACCCGAAAAATCCATCCGGTCCGTATATTATCCGTGACGGCTACAGCAACCCCGCCAATTGGACGGCGGACCGTGAAGCACTGATCCACTTCAGCATTTGTACTGCGGCGCTTACCTCGGCTTATATCATCACGCACGAACCGCGGTATGCGCGAGCGGCAGTTGCCAACATTTCCGCGTGGTTCGTGGACAAGAGGACCCGGATGAACCCGAATCTGCGCTACGCGCAGGCAGTACACGGTGTGGCCAAGGGAACAAACTGGGGTATCATTGATACGGTACACCTCGTGGAGGTCGCGCGGAGCGCGCAAATTCTCGAGCGATACCGCCTGCTGGCCGGCCATGAAAAAATAGCCGTCAATAAATGGTTTCCCAGATATCTGCATTGGCTCACCACTTCCCGACTGGGAAAATTGGAGATGCGTGCCAGGAATAATCATGGCACCTGTTGGCTAGTGCAGGTGGCCGCATTCGCCTCACTTACCGGCAATGAGAAACTGCTGCATTTCTGCCGCGCGCGGTTTAAATTAATTTTATCGCGCCAAGCAGCGGCCAACGGCAGCCTCCCATTGGAATTGGCACGGACTAAACCATATTGTTATTCACTGTTCGATCTTGACGCCTTAGCCACCGCATGCTGGATACTCTCCACGCCAAATGACAACCTGTGGCAATATCGCACAACCAATGGTCGTAACCTGCGGATGGCACTACGGTTTGCCTTTCCGTACATCAAAGACAAGTTGAAGTGGCCATACCGTTACGATGTAGAGTACTTCCAGTATTGGCCGGTACGGTCGCCATCGTTGCTGTTCGGCGGCCTGGCTTACCGGACCGCCAAATACATCAGGGTGTGGAAGACCTTGAACCCGGAACCACAAAACCCGGAGGTTCTACGCAATCTTCCGATCCGGGAGCCGGTGCTCTGGATAACAGACTCGGCGATCGGGCGGAATGTGTGGCGATGATCGCTGCTGACGGCCGTTGTGAAGCGAAGGAATATTCCCGTATGGATCTGTGCGCGGCGGTGGCCCCTCCTACGATTCCGCAGGCTCGGAAAATGGACGAAAGTGGTGCGGGCGCTATCGCGATTCGTTCCGCCCGGGTCGAATTCACGAGGTGACGGGGAATGATTGCATGCAATGGCGACCGATGCGGCGCTTATGTGGCAGGTGTGAGTTGATGGGACGCGGCCTATGTCGGCCGGAACAGTGGATGCGAAGTTAGATGAACGTGAAAGGATGCCTCTGTGAAACGGCGTGAATTTTTCAAACGTATCGGCGCTGCGGCGGCAGCGGTAACAATACCGGGCATCAGCAAATCCGCGGCGGCAACCTGGCCCGCCGCGCAGGAGCTTGACCACTACCGTGAGAGCTACGCGGCATTTTGCGCTACTCCCGCGAAGAAGCGGGTGTTTTACACGGTGCGCGGCCGGAACGTCATTCGGGAAAAGCTCCACGAGTTCAGTTGGCATTTTACCCCCACCGGCGGCCCTCCGTCCCTGCCCCTTCCCGTTAATTCAAGTTATGACGTGCCGATGCAATCGCCAATTCCCGATCTTGCCGGCGACGGGCCGTACGAACCGACATGGCAGTCGCTGCTGCAGTATGGCTGTCCCGAGTGGTATCGTGATGCCAAATTCGGCATCTGGAACCACTGGAGTCCGCAGTGCGTGCCGGAAGACGGGGACTGGTATGCGCGTAATATGTATATTCAGGGATCCGATCAAAACCGATATCAGGTGGAGCATTATGGACCGCTGTGCAAATTCGGGTACAAAGACCTCTGCGCCCAATGGACATTGCTGAACTGGGAACCCGAACATCTCATGGGCTTATACAAAAAAGCCGGGGCCAAGCTCTTTCTCTCATTAGCCAATCATCATGACGGCTTTGACACCTGGAATTCCAAACATCATCAGTGGAATGCTCAGAACATCGGCCCGCATCGCGATGTCATCGGCACCTGGGCCAAGACGGCGCGGCAACATGGCTTGCGTTTTGGTGTTACGGTCCATCAGGCCCGTAACTGGTGGTGGTTCCAACCATCGCACGGCGCGGATAA
>DAHXLH010000171.1:0-8564 GCA_027366115.1 Phycisphaerales bacterium | reverse complement strand
AACATATTGCATCCGCTATTCGTCTTGCGGCCCCGGAAACCCACGCGCAGCATCCGCCGCTTTTGGATGTCACGGTCAGTGGCCGGGCCATTGAACCGCGCACGGCTGGTCAGCGGCACTATGTCAACGCTATGCTCGCCCATGATCTGGTCTTTTGTGCCGGGCCGGCGGGTACGGGGAAAACTTTTCTGGCGGTGGCTCTGGCGGTGAGCATGTTGCGGCAAAACAAAGTGCGGCGGCTGGTGCTGGTGCGGCCCGCGGTGGAGGCGGGGGAAAAGCTCGGTTTTCTACCGGGGGATATTCAAGCCAAAGTTAATCCCTATTTACGCCCTCTGCTGGATGCTCTGCATGATATGATGCCTTACGAACAGATTCGGCGATTCATGGCCAATGACATGATTGAACTAGCGCCGCTGGCCTACATGCGAGGACGCACGCTTAACGAAAGCATCGTACTGCTGGATGAAGCCCAAAACACCACGCCGGCGCAGATGCTCATGTTCCTGACGCGCCTGGGTGAAGGCAGCAAAATGGTCGTGACGGGCGACCCTACACAGGTGGACTTGGAGCCGGGGCAGGTCAGCGGTTTGGTCGATGCGCATCGCAAACTTTCCGGGGTTAAGGGCGTGGCGTTTATTGAGCTGGGCCGAGCCGATATTGTGCGCCATCGGCTGGTACAGAATATCGTCCAAGCCTACAACCGTGATACGGACATTCCCGCCAAGCGCAGCTCTGCAGGATCGGCTAAGGCGGAGGCCGCAGTGGATTCCCGCGTTCCGCCGCCGCCGGAGCCGGCATAAGCACGTCAATCAGTGCGTTCGCGGCCGTGTGCTATGAGGCAACGCGTGACTGAATTTCCGCAATAAGCTCTTGCAGGGATGCACGAGGATGCAGAGCGATAAAATATTCGCGCCAGGAAGCCACCGATACATTGTGCTTTGTTACTTCCGCCTGGCGCATGTGTAAGTCCATCGCATCGACTTGCGGCTGAAACATCGCCAGCAACTGCGCATTGATTTCATGGATATCTCGGAACTTGGCGCGGCGCTGCAACCAATGTTGGCCGCGCCGACGGTGTTGCCGCTGGTCTTCCGTCAGCGACCGCGCAATTTCGGAAATAAGCTCACGACGCTGTTTCGCAGCGTCAAGTGCTTCCCCCGCCAGAGAGGGCGGCGGCCCCAGAAGTTCCGGATTGGATTTCAGATGGTGTTGCCGCCATTTTAACTGCGAAATGTTTTCTTCACTCTGATTGATTTCTCCAGCCACGGGCAGCAGCCAGCCCGCTGAGGCACAAGCATACGCCGGGCGAACGTCAAAAAGTTGATCCATGACCCGATCCGTCATCTGGTCATACATCGCTCCGCCGATACCATGAATAAACAAATCCGAAAGCAAGAGTCGCACAAACATCGTCAGGGTCAGGGCGCGGGGCCGCACGTGCAGGTCCGCTGCAGTCAATCGACGGCGCAGGGTTTCGGCCGCAGTCAGGAGTTCACCACCCATCAAATCGGTAACGTCAATACGCTGGGTTCCAAGCTGCAAATACAGGCCAATGTCCTGGTATAGTGCAAGCCGATGACGTGGTTGATCTCGGGGATAAATCCAGAAGGGAAGTTCAAGTTCCTGTGCGGTAACGGCGAGATTGGGCATGGGGCGGCCGGGGTTCACGATGCGCTGTTCAACGCGATATTGATCCAAGGCGGAATTGTAAATGGTACACCAGTTGCGGGCATGGCGCAGCCACAGCAGCACAAAATTATGCCACGCCAGACCGGAACAAATATAGCTACATGGCACATGCTGCACGTTGATCCCGAAAGAGTGTTCGAAGTTTCTGCGTGCCCGGCTCATCCATCGTACATAATCGGCATCCGAATCTTGCCGCAAGTCATGCGTAAAATCCCGCAGGGCATCCGTCTGGACCAGGGGAAATTGCTGCAGTTCATGCAGCCATTGCGCCTTTTGCTGACCCTGCGGCGAGGACAGGAATTCAGCGGGTAGTGCGGAAGCATCAGCCCAGGTCACCATCTTTCGTTCCAGTCGGGACCCCTTCCATTGGGGCAACGCGCATCCCAGATGATCTACCGTGTCGTGATCCACCAGCAAATCAACGGCCATAGCCCCGCTTTGATTCGCCAGAGCGTGCGCTAAAATAACCTTGCTCCATACGCCGGGATGATAAAACTCCACCTGATGGCCGGTGATAACCCATGGCTTGGCGGAAGAATCCGTCGGCGGGGGGGAGAATCCGGTCTCCTGGGCAAAACGGCTCATCGCGTCCATGAGTTCCTGCCGTGCCAGGGCCGCCAGTGAATCTGTCGATGTACCACCGCCCGCGTAAGGCGTAGGGGACAGGCGAGCCGGGGCAGGAAACGCGGCAAGAGCCACAGCGAGAAACTGGGCAAGTTCCGCAGCGGGCGGCTCAATAAGAATTTCATGATGGCGGCGCGGCACGATGATGGCGGCCGGATCGGGAGTAAGTGTTTCGGGGGTTGGCGATATCGGGCGTAATTCAGCGGGCGTTTCCATGTGATATTTTGATTCCTCTTATGGAAACATACGCGGGAGCGCTGGATATTTCAAATCGCGGCCATTAATCGGACATCAAAGTTATCCCGCGGCCAAAGTTTGGCAGCATTCGCTGGAATGCAAGGTACGGAAGAAAACATTGAGGTAATGTCGTAGGCGATGATTCGGATTATCCAGTCGGCCGCCGAAGTGCCGATTGGGATCGTTGTAAATCAGGCGAATGGGCAATTCAGAAATACGCAGCGAAGCCTGTGCCGCACGTACCCAGAATTCCAGCGGGAAGGCGTACCCGGTTTCACACAACTCCAATTTTTCCATTGCCGCCACACGGTGGGCCTTAAAGCCACAGAAACTGTCCGTAAGATTCAAATTCAGATTGCGATTAATCACTTCTGTAATAAGGTGATTGATCAATCGACGATCCATGGGCGGTTCGTCTTTCCGCGACTTGGTAAGCAGGTAGCGCGAGCCGCTTATAATATCGGCATCATCTGCTTCCGCAGCGGCAATAAATTCGGGCAGCGCCGCCGGCTCATGCTGTTCATCGCAGTCCATGGTAATAACCCAGTCGTAGCTATGCCGGGCTGAATAATCGAAGGCGTCAATCAGACTTTGGCCATAACCCATATTTCGGGGATGGCGCAAGATGGAAATATCGGACATTGAACGGAGAATTTGCGGCGTGGCATCGGTCGAGCCATCATCAATGATCAGAACATCGGCATTCGTGTGCAGACGGATTTCGCCCAGCACCTTGCGCAGGTAGCGTTGTTCATTGAAGACCGGAATGGCAATAAGCGTTTTCATCGTCCGTATTTTCTCAATGCAAATAGTAGGCTGCTAAACCAAGATGTCAAGGGCGGCTAAAAAAACCGCTAATTCCGACTGGCCACGCGTGCCGCGGTGAAGTGCATCGTGCCATCAAACCGCAATTCGCGTCGAACTCAACGCTGCCGCATTGACCTAACGCGGATATTTCGGTTGAACGCGCGGCGTTGCCCGGAAAAATTATTGCGACTGGAAAATCCATGTGTGTTATGGGCTGGGGATCGGATTTTCCAATAGCCACTGGGCCAGCCGGCGAACGGCTTTTCCGCGGTGGCTGATCTGGGATTTCTCCTCCAGGGATAATTCGGCGGTTGTAAGCCGACGTTCCGGCAGAACAAACAGCGGATCGTAGCCGAAGCCGTTATCGCCGCGTGGCGCATAGCCGATGCCGCCGATGACATAATCCGACAGCACCACCAGCGGCCTATTTGGCAAAGCTAGCGCTAAAGCACAGACAAATTGCGCACCGCGTTTCTCCGCGGGTACATCCTGCAATGCTGCCAGCAGTTTGCGATTATTGGCATCGTCATCGCACGGTTGGCCGGCATAGCGGGCGCTGTATATTCCAGGGGCACCGTTAAGTGCATCAACACAAAGCCCGGAGTCATCCGCCAAGGTAAGCATATTACTATGTGCGGCATAATGCCGAGCTTTTTTCATGGCATTGCCGCCGAACGTTGGCTGGTCTTCAACCACGTCGGGAATGGCCGGAAAATCACGGAGCGTGAGCAATTCCAGCTCGCCTACGCCTGCGGCCAGCAATTCCGCCTTGATTTCCTTCGCTTTGCCCAGATTAGTTGTGGCAATGAGTAAACGCATCTCGATCCTTAAAGAAGTGCCGCAGCTTTAGGCCGCTTTATCGGTGCATTGTGGCCGGGCACCGGCGGGCAGCGGGGGGGCTTCAACACCGGCTCGGGGTAATGTGCCGTCAAGTTCCTGCCGCCAATGCGCAACATCGCCGGCGGGGCCATAGCAGTAAATCATTTTCATTGCAGTCGAACCGATATTGGTAATCTGGTGGAATACACCGCTGGGAATATAGGCGGCCTGTCCGCTGCGAATGATTTGCTTTTCCGCGCCCAGGCACATTTCCGCTTCCCCTTCCAGCACAAAATAAACTTCTTCCTGCTGCTGATTGTGCCACGGCACCTGCCCGCCATCCGGATCAAGCGTCACAAAGCCCATTGCAAAATGGGTCGCTGCTATGGGTGAAGCGCCGCCGACAACGTTCTGGGTTTTGCGCCGTGCCGGATAGCGCCGACCTTGAATCTGACTTAAATCCGCAATAATCATGCAAAAGTTCCTTGCTTTAGTATTCGATTGTCAACTCATAGTATCGGATGAATGGCTTGATATGTAAATCCGGGACGGGTAATGAACCTGTCATTGAGCGGATTGAGGACGTCATGTATGGGCATCATCAGGCAGAGCATTTAGCAGCCGGTTTATATCATCGGCGCTTTGATAAAAATGCGGCGAGACGCGTAATCGACCCTCGCGTTCGACAATGATGATCTTCTGTTTCTCCAGATTGCTGATGATTTGGGCATGATGATGACCGCGGCTTTTGAAACTCACGATCCCGCTGGTTTCATGATCCCGCCGACTGGAAACAAGGGTGTAAGATTTTTCCGCCAACCCGGCGCAAAGCTGCGTAGTTAAGCTCAACACACGTCCCATCACGACGTCCGAGCCGATATCTGAAAGCAACTGCATGGAAGCGCCCAGTGCCAGTATGCCTGGAATATTGTGCGATCCGCACTCAAATCTCCGCGCATCGGTCCGCAGAGTAAAATCGTACTGGCCGTAATCGCTGGCGTTAATGACATTCATCCAGCCGATCTCCGGCCGCAGGGATGTCAGTAATTCTTTGCGGCAGTAAAAGATTCCAGCCCCTTCCGGACCCAGCAACCATTTGTGTCCATCGGCGGAAAGAAAATCAATATTCATTGCCCGCACATCCACCGGCAATACGCCACAGGCTTGGATGCCATCCACACACAGTAGAATTCCACGGTCCCGGCAGAATTGACCAATCGCGGAAATGTCGTGGCGGAAGCCGCTGGCGTATTCCACGTGCGACAGGGCGATCATGCGGGTGCGGGGTGTGACGGCATCGAATATGCTTTGAATATCCACGCGCGCGTCAACCTCCGGCAGCATAATGTGTTTGGCTCCATAGCGTTGTGCGACATCAATCCATGGATATACATTGGATGGATATTCCACGGACGTGGAGATAATTTCATCGCCGGCCTTCCAGTCCAGCCCGTTGGCAACAAAGGCAATTCCCTCGCTGGTATTTTTAACAAATGCCATTTCCTCCGGCACAGCGCCAATGAACTCGGCAGCCTGTTTGCGCACCAATTCAATTTTCTGGTACCAGCGGCCGGTAAGATACGAATCATCACGCGCTTCACGCGCAAAGCGTTCAATTTCTGATGCGGCGCGGCCGGAAATGGGAGCCACGCCCGCATGATTAAAAAACGTCCAGCGGCGGGTAATGGGAAATTCGACGGCAACATCAAAGCCCGCGGGTAATGGCGGTAATGCTATAGCGCTAGTTGGTGATAGGGTCATGGTATCAAGTCCTTTTTCGATCCAGTGGCAGTATGACGTACAAATTATAAATTGGCCAGCCCATAACAAGGGGAATAACAGACCCGTATCAGCGGCCCGGTCAATGCGCCGATGCGTTGACGCGATGGGCGATGGCGTACATAAGAACATTACACGCCAGAGATTGTGCGGATTGTGGCGAGTAGCCGCGGATGGCCCAGGTGTTGGTTCCCAGCAGACCCGAGGTGATATCCTTTGAGGAGAAGACCACTGCCCAGCGGTGCCTAAGGCGAATGCCGAATAGTTGCGGTGTGGTGCGCCGGTGATTTACATTCGCACCATATTGTCGGTAGGTCACTTTGCTGGCGTTGACGCCGCCGGGAATCATTCCGGTGAATAATGTGCTGTGGGCTGGAATATTTTCCAGCTTACTACCGGGATATAGGGATTGAATCAGCAAAGCGCAGGAATGGGTGAACACGGTCTTCCCTCCGCAACTGTCGGCGAAGAGCATTCCACCGGCGTTGAGATACGCGCGTAATGCCGCGATATTCGCGGTAGAAAATGAGATGCCCCCCACGCCTGTGAGGTGAGCCAGCGGTAATATGGCGGCCCGAGCCGCGTTGAGCTTTGCCAGGGTAATGCTCTGCAATGAGACATCCGTGCGATCATACGCGGCCAATAGGGCGGCAAGGCGGGGCCACGCGCCGGGTTCCGGATTCCAATTGCCATGAAATGCCACCAAGCCAACGGCAAGTTTTTGCACGGGCGTCTGATCGGGCGGCGGGACCGTCAGGCTCTGAAGGCGATTAGCGAGATACCCTTTTCCCGTGGTATAGAGATAAAAATTCAAGGGTAGCTCCCAATACTGCTTGTGGTTGTGCAGGCGGCTCTGCCATACGCCGGCCATATCGGACGGGCTGATGATCCATAAATACCGCACGCCATTGGATAGCGCCAGCAGCGGAGAGGCAATATGAAACCATGGCTGCATGGTCATCAGCGGGCTGGTGGGCGGCACCGGCCGGAATGCGAAGGAATTACCTACGCATGATTCACCGGCCTGTATCATCGCCCGGCGGAAACGTTTGGAATCTCCATCGCAGGAGCACACCACCATTCCCCCCGCATAAATATATTGTTTTAATTTATTAAGAACCGCGGCAGTAAAATGCGGATTTTTGTGGCCCGTAATCAGAAGAATCGGTGAATCCAGCCATTGGCTTACCGGCGAAGTTGTTGTGGCTACCTGCCAGTTCAGCGGGGTTTCCATTTCATGGGAAAGATAGGATGTGATATTTGCAGCATCACGCTGGCGGGCATTCCACTGGCCGTAAAAATGAGATGAATATTGTAATTTATTAATGAACACCGGGTTTAAGCCCCGGTCAAGAACCAGCAATGAATAGGCGGTCCCAATGACTCGTTTGCCTTGGTGGGGCGAGGGAAATTTGGCGCTCCAACTACCATTGGACTTCTGCGTAGCCAAAAGTGTGTGGACATAATCACGGTACCAGTTATGTTCACCGAAATATTTTATGCCACTGGCCAGGCCGACACGTTCATAGCCATACATGACATATTGATCTTGCGTGGTGGGGTCAAAATGCGTATTGAGCCAGCGCAGGCCCCGGACAATATTGACATCCGGATGCGGGTGGATGTTAAGATCAGAGGCATTGATAAATTCATCGGAAATAAACAGGCTGGCAACCCCCGCGGGCGTAAAGCTTTGGGGGCGCGAGTGGTCATCGGTGTAGCCCCACGAGCCATCAATGTGTTGGGTAGTCCGCCAATGTAAGGCCAATAGTCGCCACCGCGTGGCAAGAACCTTCAACCCGGCATGGGCGCACGCCCACAGGCCCAGTACGCCATATTGCGTATTGGAATTATCCCATAAAAACCCTTCCTGCCGGTGCCAGGTATAGGAAAAATCTCCGCCCGGAACCATGGCGCGAAACAAATATCGGCGGTCACGATTCAGAGCCGCCATGTATTTTTTCCGCTGCACATTGGGCAGCAGCGTCAACGCCTGCGCTTGAAAAGACGCGGCATACGTGGCGTGCGTATTCAGGGTTGCCAGATAGTTCAATGCCTGGCGCATGCGCGGCGAAAAACTGTACAGTTGCGGCGGGTGCAAACTTTGATCGACATCAATGAGTGCCTCGAGTACCAAAGCGGTTTCACCGCCGTGCTCCGGGGTACCGACCCAGTCCAAGCCATCGTTCCAGTAGTGTTTCCCATTCTCCCGCCTGAGAAGAAAATTTACCCCGCGGGTAATAGCCCGAAGTACCTTTCGGCTGGTGGCACGGTTGGTATCAACCGTTGGATTAGCGGCGGTCAGGCTTAAGGGGCGAGGCATTTTAAATGTTGTGGGTGGGACCTTGGCAATCGGAATCGCGGGAACTATCGGTTTTGGCAAGGGTGCGGATGTTTTGGGAAAAGCTGTGGACGCTTTCGGTTTCGCGGAATTTCGTGCGGGAAGTGGTGCAACGGGTTGTTTGACGGGTACGACCAATGCCACGGCATGCGGTGGCTTTAAGGCGGCTCTTGGCCTCGGCGCGCCGGTCTTTTCAGGCATGGAAGATAAATGGCTGTACGCCAGAATGAGCGCAGCTCCAATACCTCCGAGGATCAGAAATGTCACT
>DAHXLH010000167.1:0-7540 GCA_027366115.1 Phycisphaerales bacterium | reverse complement strand
GAATACCGTGACACGTTACGTTGCATTCGCTGCGGCGCGTGTCTTAATGCGTGTCCGATTTATCGCAAGGTGGGGGGGCGGACGTATGGCAGTGTGTATCCGGGGCCGATTGGTGCCTTATTAACACCGCTATTTAACGGGCTGGAAAATCACCAGCATTTGCCACACGCATCGAGTTTATGCGGGGCCTGTTTCGAGGCCTGCCCGGTCAAAATAAATATCCCTGAGTTTCTCATCAAACTGAAAAAGGATGAGGTTCAACAGGGCATTACTCCCCGCTCGGAACAGATTATCTTTAAGTTATGGTCGTGGGGGCTGCGGCACGCCTGGAGCTATCGGCTGGGGCAAATTGCGCAGCGGATGTTTTTTCGCAGTATTGGAAGCAAAGACGGCTGGATAAAAAAGCTGCCCGGGCCGGCCGCAGGTTGGACCGCCCAGAGAGATTTCCCCGTGCCCCCCAAGCATGATTTTCGCTACGCGTATAAGCAGTATCGCTCCGGCGAGAATCGTGGAAAATAGAATGGTGCTTCGCGGCTCAGGAAAGTGATGACGATGATGACCCCCGATTCCCAAAGCAGTTCGGAGCGTAATGAAACAAATCGCCTGGAGTTTTTAGCTTCCGTGCGCCATGCGCTGGGCCACAGCGCAGTAGGGCCTGCCCCGGCACCCGACGCACGTCCGGAAATTCAGGAAAAATTACTTCGGCAAGTTCCGGCAGGGGATCCGCGTCGCGTGGAGCGATGGATTCAGCAGGCCCGCGCCAATGGCATGACGGTCACACGCACCAATACCGACGGAATACAGGCTGCCATCGACGAGCTTTTAGCGACTCGAAATGTAAAGTCGATCATGATGAACCTGGCGGATCTACCGGAAGATGTGATCGCCGGACATTTACAGGCCCAGGGATACCGCATTGATCTCTGGACAGATCCGAATTGTGAAAATCTGGTATTTCAATGTGATGCGGGCATTACGGATTGCCGCTATGGGTTAGCGGATACCGGTGCCTTGATGGTCTGGAGTGATCCGGGCTTTGGTCGATCTACAACGCTCACGATTCCTCTGCACATTGTGCTTCTTCCGGCGGTGCGCATTGTTGCCGATATGATCGACGCGCTGCCGCATGTGCTGCGCGATACCGGCGGACGAATGGCGTCGAACGTGGTGATCATCAATGGTCCGAGCAAAACGGCGGACATTGAAATGAATCTGGTTACCGGTGTGCATGGACCGAAGTATCTTTGCGTGATCGTCATTGATTAGCGCCATCGTATGATCGGGGCGCGTTATGGAAATAAAACGAAAAATAAAACTTAATAGTTGACGCGCGGGCGGCCGGCCCTGTAAGCTGCGTGGTAAGTCGTGTCCCTGATAAGTTATGTTGTCATCATAAGAAGTGTTTCATGCGCGATACTGTTTTGACGGTTCGGAGGGCAAGGGCGCGGCTGCGGGCGCTTAACCAAATTGGCCTGATTGCAGTTTTGTCAGGCCTTTTGACGGTTATGGCATTGCCGGGGGGGCGAGGCGTGGCGGCAACGGCACCTGTGCGCGGAGCGGCTCCCATGGTTTGGAATGCCAAGCTGTATCATGCCATCCTGGGGAAGATTCACGCTCCAACATTTCCACAGCGGACTTTTAACGTAATGAAGTATGGTGCCAAAGCCGATGGCAAAACAGATTGTGAGCTGGCATTTAAGCATGCCATTGACGCCTGCCATGCCGCCGGCGGCGGAACGGTGGTGGTGCCGAAGGGCACGTATGTGTGTAATGGCCCGATCACGCTTCTGTCGAATGTTAATTTTCATCTCAATGGCGGATCAATCATTAACTTCGGATTTAATCCAAGCGATTATCTTACTGGGAAGGGAACGTTAAAAGGGTGCGTGCTGGTGCGGTATGAAGGCGTGTGGTGCTACAATTATTCACCGCTGATTTATGCGTTCCGCAAAACCAATGTGGCGGTGACCGGACAAGGGACGTTTAACGGCCAACGCAATAACCCCAAGTCCACCTGGATTCACTGGTATGATTCGCAGCAGAAACTTAAGTGGAAGGACCGGCTGGTCAATTGGGCGTATTCCGATCATCTCACGGCCATGCGTAAAAGAGTTTTCGGAACCGGCTGGCATCTCATGCCGGAGTTCTGTGATTTTGAACAGTGTCACAATATTCTTGTGCGCGATGTAACATTTATCAATACCCCGTTCTGGACCATTCATCCCTGTTTTTCCACCAACGTCACTATTGAGGGCGTGACGGTTTATAATCATGTTAAAAATATGGATGACGGAATTGATGTGGATTCCTGCGATGACACGCTGATTCAAAATTGCTCCATCCGTAATGATGATGACAACATTGTCATTAAATCCGGCAGAAACGCCGATGCCTGGAGCGTCAATGGCGGCCGGCCGTCGGAGAATATTATAATTCGGCATAATTGGCTGTCGCATGATATTGGCTTCGGCAGCGAAATGTCCGGCGGAATAAAAAATGTTTTCGAACTGGATAATGAATTTGGCACATCAGCGAATATTATTTTTATGAAGTGGGGCGGGGAACGCGGGGGATATATAACACACATATACATACGTGGTGTAACGGCCGACTCGGTGCGATGTTTAACGCAGCCGGCCATCGCCTGGGCGGGTGGATATGCGCTGCCGAAGGCCGGCTTCGTGCCCCGGATTGCGGATTGGGCCATCAGTGACGTGCATATTAATCGTATCGAACCCTCCGGTTCGGCGGCCATTGCGCTGGTGAATCTGGATCCGTCTCCGATAGAAAATGTGGTGTTACGCAATATCACGATTGGTTCGACAGGCGCGAAAGCGCCGCTGGTATGGCTGAAAAATGCCCGTAAGATTCAGTTTGAACATGTCATGATCGCGGGGCATCATATCCAACAACTGCATGTTGCGGCGACACGCCGGGGCCGGGGGGTTCTACTGACCTGGAAGCCCTACCCTCATGCGGTGCGGTATGTTATTTATCTGGGCAAGAAAAAGATCGTAAAGATTAAGGGCGGCCAGACAGATCATGCGGAACTCCCGTCTTCAGACAGAAAGAATTCGGGTGGTTATATCGGTCTGGGTGCCGTGCCGGCCAACGGTGCCGTTGTGATGCGGCAGGATGTGAAGTGGCCGGTGGCTCAATTGCCCGATATGAAGCGCTTGTCGGTTTTGCTGTCGCAGTCGCAATTTATTTTGAAACAACTGGTTGCGCCAGTGTCGGTGGTGCCCATGCACTACACGCCGCGGCAGCGAGCTATATCGCATTTGTATTATTGCGTGCATTGCGCGGAACTGGTGCTGGGAAATTCTACTGCCACGCCAGCCAACGTCCGCGTGGTCGATAAAATGTTATCCGGTGCCATGAAGGCATTTAAGAAATAGTAGGGTAGCTGTCGAAAGCCGGCACGTGGAGACAGTCGTGTAATCCCGGATCGATGGGCCCATGCTTGAGGCTTGTTGCGAATCAATCCGCAGTTACAAATGTGCCGGCTCCTGCCCCTGCAGCAGCGTTCCGGCAAGGATGGCTTCCACTGCCGCGGCTACGCCGGCCTGGCTTTGGGAGCGTGTCACGTGTTTCGCGGCGCGCTGGATTTCGGGGGCGGCATTTCCCATGGCGAAACTCAAGGTGGCCTGGCGCAGCATCGGCAAATCGTTGACATCATCCCCGATGGGCACCGCAAGGCTGCTGTCGATATTCAGCAGGGCACAAAGTCGCTGGATTCCGGTCCATTTGTCGACATGGTGCGCAAAAACCTCAATGACGTGGCATTCAAATGCCGGAGCGCGCAGCGCCAAAAAATTAATTTGCGAGCCAAACCTCTTGGCCAACTGCTCTGTAATTTCCGCACTTTGTGGCAAATCCACCACGATGCCCAACCGTAACACGCACGAAAGCGTATGGTCATCCGGATGATTCACAATTTCCGCCGGCATCTTGTTGCGTAAAAACCATTCTTCCGAGGCCGCGTGAACCGGGCCGTGCTGCGTCATCATATAGCGCGGGCCAGGATTTTCCGGGGTATCCACCAGCAGGAGCACCGCATGGCCGAGATCACCGAAAAATGTGATGAGGTTCCTCACGACAGCCGGTGCGATGGCCTGACGGTGCAGCGTTACGCCGGACGCCAGATCACAAATGGCCGCACCCGTAATAAATACACCGGGGCCGGAGAGATTCAGGGGCTTGATAATATCAAGCGCTTCTCCAATGCTGCGGCCCGTGCAGATGCTCACGGCAAAACCGGCGTCGCGAGCCTTGGCCAGAGCGTCAATATCAGCGGTGTTAAGCGTGTGGTCTCGGCTGATCAGTGTGCCATCGAGATCGCAAACAATCAGGCGACGGCTGGGGTGCAAAGTGGCGATTCTCTCGGCGGCTTGGGCGGATGTGGAACGCTTTATCATGGCGGCAAGTTTAGGCCATCCGGTGCCTGGAAGTCAAAATCAATAATTAAGTTTTGGTAAACAAGCCGCGCCGATGGGCAAAAACTGCCCGAAAAAAGAACAAATATGCTATAATTTTTTCCCGGTAAAGCTTTGAAAGGCGTAGAAATGGGTGTACGTATTCTGGATGTCGGGCAGTGTGGATTTGATCACGCCGCCATCAGCGGTTTTCTTCAACACATAGTCTCGGCCGATGTGGACGCCGCCGGGACTGCCGCGGAAACGGAAACACTACTGCAACAAAATGAATATAACTTGGTTCTGGTGAATCGTATTCTCGACCGTGATGGTTCCAGCGGAATTGATCTGATTAAACACCTGCGGCAAATTCCGAATTGCCCCCCGCTGATGCTGGTCAGCAACTTGCCCGATGCACAAGCCAAGGCCGTGGCCGCCGGTGCCTTGCAGGGATTCGGAAAGTCCACCATCCATCTGGCGCAGGTCGCGGAACATTTGCGAGCGATATTGGCGGATCAACCGCAATAAAATTGAAAACAGTGACCGGCGGGGGCCGTTAAGGCTCTCATTTTGTCAGATTGGTAACAGGAAACGCAATGACGCAAGAAATATCGACGAATTCTCCGCACGGATGGATACGCAAAACTTGGTGCGTGCGCACGGCATTGGGGTTGTTAGTCCTGGGCTTTTTCTCCAACCTTTTATTTCTTTACCACCATTGCCCGTTTGATCTTTCAGAAGATGAAAGCCAATATTGGCTCTGGTCACGCCATTTGGCGTGGGGATATTATTCCAAAGGGCCGGGGATTGCGGCCATTATTTATGCGGCGACGGCGGTGGGGCATTGGTTTGGTCAGCACGCCACAATGCCAATTATTCGAACGCCTGCGGTTATTTTTGCGTTTTTCAGCGGGTTGGCCAGCTTTTTTTTGGCACGGCGCATGTTTCGTGATGATCGCGCCGGCCTGATGGTTATTGCCCTGTCCGCTGGGGTGCCGGTGTTTGCCGTGGGCAGTTTAATTATTACCATTGATTCACCGATGTATTTGTGTTGGGCGTGGGCGTGCGCATGCCTGTGGCTGGCGGTGGAACCGCGGTATGGTGAAAGTGGAATACTTTTGCCGCAGCAGCCCAACCGCGCCGGTATTGGTTGGCTGTATTTGGCGGGTCTGCTGGTGGGGCTGGGAATTTTGTGCAAGCCGATCCTACTGCTGATTCCGCCCTCGGTGGCGATTGCGGCTTGGCGAAATACCTATCTGCGGCGGAAGCTGGCGACATGGCACAGCCTGGGGGCGGTCGTTCTGGCGCTGGCGATTCAAATTCCTACGCTAATATGGAATGCGCAACATCATTGGATTATGTTTCGTGCAATTGGAGGCGAAGGCGGATTACGGGGAGGAAAGGGTGTGTGGTGGCATTTAAGCCAGGCTCCACAGAATGTCGGCATGTTCATCCTGTCACAAGCCGGGATTTTCGCCGGTGTTTTGTTTGTGCTGCTGGTGCTGGCGTTCATTGAAGCGATTCGCGATGCCCGGAAAATAACAGACCCTGTTGCGCGGGCTGTGTGGGATTTTCTGATATGGATTACCCTGCCGATATTTATTTTGTACTTTCTTTTAAGTTTCTGGAGTAAGGTTGAACCGAATTGGCCCGCCGGCGGCTACTTTACCGGCATGATTCTTTTTGCCGGCGTGGCAACGCGCTGGTGGAATCAGCCGCTGCCCAAACGCAAGGCAGCGCGCCGCTGGATTATCGCTGGTATTGCCTGGGGATTTGCCCTGTTTGTGTTTGCGGAAAACGCGCAGTTGCTCTATCCCGTCATGGCCAAAATTAATCCCGCGGGCAAACATTTTCCCGCTAAGAAATTTGACCCGGCCTTTCGGCTCCACGCATTGAAAGCGCGGGGGAAAGCCATTGAAAAAATCCGCTTATCCATGTGGCATGGTCATGGCCCGCTGCCGATGGTATTGGATGATCGCTGGGATACTTCCAGTTCGTTGAGTTATTATTTGCCCGGGCATCCGTTCGTGTTTTGTCTGCAAACCGCGATGGGCGGCAAGCAGTGTCAATTTGATTTATGGCCTGGACCCAACCAGATCAATCCTCGCACGGGGAAGCTGCGTTATCTCGGGCGGGATGCGGTATTAACCGGATCTTTTTCACCACAGGTTTTCAACCGTCTGATTAAACCCGCCTTCGCCCATGTCAGCAAAATGTTTATCGTGCCGCTGTATTATTACGGCGTGGTGGTCAAACATCTGGATGTGTGGAAATGTTATGGATTCAAGGGTATGCCCGGCGTAATAAACCCTGTCGTACGGCACTGGAACGATAAGTAAGTGGATTTTCACGCCTTGGCGAGCTGCGCCATAATCTGGCGATAGGCTTCTTCAACGGCCTGGGGAATCACGCGAACCTGTCCCACGACGCTCATAAAATTAACGTCGCCATTCCAGCGGGGGACAACATGGGTGTGCACATGTCCCGGCACCCCGGCTCCCGCGCAGCGCCCGATGTTGATGCCGATATTAAATCCCTGCGGGTTCATCGCCTGGGTCAGCAGTTGCTGGCCCAGGACTGCAAGTTCCAGTACGTCTGCGCGCTCCTCGATGGTTAACTGGGGTAAATCCGGTGTGTGGCGGTATGGAGCCGCCAGAAGATGGCCATTAACATAGGGATAGCGATTCATCAGCAACATGCCGAATTGGCTGCGGCGGATGACAAAATTCGCGGCATCCTTTTCCGGGTGCCGGGCCAGATCGCATAAAAAGCATTCTAGGTTCGGCCCGGTGACGCTTTTAATATATTCCAGCCGCCACGGTGCCCAAAGCGTATCCGTCATAAAAATGCTCCAAATTTCCAGCCCGTTGCCAACGCATGTGGCCTTCCCGCAGGATCATGCTTTTGAAGCGGACTGCATGGCGTGTAGAATACCCATCTTTGTGTGAGTAGAAAACTCAATGAAAGGATCAATTACGATGGCTGGGGAAAAAAATGCTGTAACGGCCGCACCGGCGTGCGCCATTGTGATATTCGGTGCGACCGGCGATTTAACCGCTCGCAAGCTTCTGCCCGCGTTGTATAACCTCACGCGTGATGGGCTGTTGTCGAAATCCACCGTGGTC
>DAHXLH010000166.1:0-3334 GCA_027366115.1 Phycisphaerales bacterium | reverse complement strand
CTGGATAACCCGCCGGCACCGCAGTCGGTTATGGCGTTGTACAGCGGCCCGCAATCGCGTGCCTGGAGAATCACATCCATCATCTTTTTTTCAGTTATGGCGTTGCCGATCTGCACGGCGTGGCTGAATTCATCGCCATGTTTATCGGTTATGACGTCGCTGGAAAAGGTGGCACCATGGATGCCGTCACGACCCGTGCGGCCGCCGATGAGAATAATCCGATCCCCTGCCTGGGCGTCCCTCTTTTCCGCCAGATGCCGCGGCAACAGTCCCACTGATCCGCAGAACACCAGCGGATTGCCAATGTACCGTTGATCAAAATAGACCGCCCCATTCACTGTGGGTATGCCCATGCGGTTGCCGTAGTCCCGCACGCCGGCCACAACTCTTTGGGCAATTCGCCGCGGGTGCAAAACGCCCGCCGGCACCTGTTGCGCCGGAGTGGCGGGATCCGCGAAGCAGAATATATCCGTGCCGGCAATCGGTTTGGCTCCCCCGCCTGTGGCAATGACATCGCGAATACATCCGCCAATACCCGTGGCCGCGCCGCCGTAGGGTTCAATCGCGGACGGGCGATTGTGCGTTTCAACTTTCATGCACACAGCCCATTTGTCATCGAGCGCAATAACTCCGGCATTATCTTTAAATACGCTTAGCGTCCAGGGTTTATTGAGTTCCCTGGTAGCGCGGAAAATCGTGGATTTCACAAGATTATCAATGGTCTGCATCTGGTCACCGGCCGTGTGATGTTCATGCACATCATCTTCATTTAAGCCCGCCGGGTGGTGTGAGAAATGCACTTTGGCTTTGAGGGTTTTATGAACGCAGTGTTCGCTCCATGTTTGGGCCAGCGTTTCAAGTTCCGCATCCGTAGGCTCGCGGTCCAATTGAAGAAAGTGTTCTTGAATGGCTTTCATTTCCGCCAAGTCCAGAAACAGATGGCCGCGCCGGGACAACTGCTGAAGCTGGTCGTCGGTCAATTGGCGAATAGGCACTTCCAGCCGCTTGAATTCATAGGCTTTGCCGCGCGGAAACTCGGTGGGCGTAAAAGCCGTTTCGCGAACCTGCTCTATGGAATCATTGGCCAGAAGTCGGCGGGCAATTTGGCTGGAAGTTTCCGCGGTTAAATGGCCCGAAAGCACATACCGCCGCCCCGTGCGCACTTGAATGGTGGAGGGTTGCCGGGGCAGATTCAGTAAATCCGCAATGGCCATTTCCGCACTGGCCGCCACGGGATCCATAACGCCGGGCTTCAAGTGTACTTCCACCAGCCGCCCGGCACCGACGGTTTCATGCCCCACCACCACGCGCTCCGTCACCGGGTCGGCCAATAATTCGGCGGCTATTTTATGCACGTGGGCATGTGTCAGAATATCTGCTTCCCCCTGCAGCAAAAATACGCGCGCCGTTTGTACCTGATGCACTTCAGCAATGCCCAATTGCTGAATTTCATGGAGCACCGCAGCACCGGCTGGATCGTCGGCGGAATTTTGAGGATGAATTTCAACGCGATAAACAGCCATAACGCTCCTGCAACAGGTCACTTCCCGGCACCCGTCTGCCTTTGGGAAATACCTCCCGCCATTATGCGCGAATCCCCAAATTTTCGCATCTCCGCCAATGGGCGCGCCGGTCGGCACAAATTATTGGCCAAGCGATCAGCTCGCAATATCCCCTACGGAAATCGCTCTTGTCCCGCTTGAGCAATATGTGGCATCTGCCTTATTAACTGCGAACTGCGATCAAGGGCATGAAAAAGGTATCCGCAGAACATAATGGGCCATGGGCCATCGCCGCTAAGACCCAACGCATCTCGCACGACTGGTCTGTTCAAGAATGGGGACAAAACTGGGTAAGCTTCCTGGATCATGGATAAATCCACGGCTGGGAGGCGATGCTCGTCAATCAAATGGATATTTGCAAATCTATACGCTTCGAACACGAACCCTGCGCAGCTGAACCGCATGCGGGTATATCTGCCGTCGGCCTCTGTTAGCGCGATCGCGTGAGGACATATGCAGTATCCCTGTCCAATGTTCGACCTGAGCAGCCCCAAAGTCTTAACCGCCTTGTGTTCATTTGCGTGTCGATCAATAAAAGTTCTGATTTTTTGTTGCTCGTCGGCGGTCAGGCCGACGCTGCCGATAACCTCTGCGTGCATCAGTCGCCCGCTTGGCAGGGGAGGCCCCATATCGATAACTGCGATGTTGGGTGCTGCGTGCCCTCCCGCGACCTGCGCCAAGCCGACGTGTTTAACGAACGGGCTGCCATCGCCGACAACATCGAACAGGGCGGCAACGGCGGGGGCGGCGCTACTTACTCGCGTGACCGGCATCTCGCCCGCTCTCCACATTTCGGTGCCTGCTGAAAACACTCAGGCGGAGCTTAGCCAGCCAGTCGGCGGCCTCGGCATTCCGGCTGCTCCAGCGGCTCCCGAGCTCGTTGAGATCAACATTGACGATTTCGCTAAACCAACGGTGCGGAGACCTCATTGCGGAATTCCATGCTTCCACAGCCAGGTCACTGCGCATCGCCACGATGGCCTCAATCGCCAGCGAGGCACAAGCAGAGTATTTATCGCGCAACAGGAGCCTTGGATTCAGATACGCCTGCGCCATCTGCATGAGATTTGACGCCAAGTGTGATCGCACGTTCGCGTGCGTCGGCGGGTGTACCTCAAAATTACGGTATATCATCTTGGCTACTTCAAGCTCCAATTCCAAAGGTAGCGGGCTGCGGTTTTCCGGGTCCAATAAAGCAGCTAGTGTCTCCATTTTTTCCATTGGCATTATTGCAATGTACTTGCGAATGGCGGAACCCACAGCAGTGAGTTCTCCCGGGGTGGAGCTGTTGCGATGAGCATGGATATAGCTCCAGAGGATGGGTAACAGGCGATGCTGCTGTTGCAGATCAAATCGTGTAATCTCGGCCTCAATGATATGATTTGGAGAAATATTTTCCCCTTCGGCGGCGAGAAGCTCTAACAGGCCACCGGGGGTAACTTGCTCGCCCAGGGTATCCACGTCCGACACACCCAATCCCGATTCGGACACCTGTGGGTCGCTGTATAGCTCATCGGCGCGGCATTGGCCGGAAATGAACCTTGATCCATCTTCAGTTTCCAAGGCCGCCTCGAATCGGCCCGTTGGCTGAATCTCTATCACTCCGCCCGTTACGTCGGAAAGCGTGGCTTTGTTTGCCCGCTTTATTCTCTTCAATGTAGACTTTGCGCCAAAAATTCTTATCGATTCCCCATTTGGCCCGATCAGCCAAACCAGGCTCCGCATGGTGTCGGGCAACTTCTGTTCCTCGGCAGCGATCCCGAATAACAACG
>DAHXLH010000112.1:0-4929 GCA_027366115.1 Phycisphaerales bacterium | reverse complement strand
TTTGGCATGACCACCGTACTTCTGAACTTCGCCAATGCAGGCGTTTATGAATTAAGCAGTATGGTGCTGGCGATGGGAATTTTCTATGGCGGCGTGGCACAGCTAATCGCCGGGGCCTTGGAATGGAAGAAAAACAACACTTTTGGTATGACCGCGTTTATTTCCTACGGTATGTTCTGGTTGTCGCTGGTGGCATTGATCCTGATGCCGCAAATCTTTCCGAAAATCGCCGGCCCCAGCGCTGTTGGCATGACGATATATCTGGGCATGTGGGGACTATTTACGCTTGTCATGTTTTTGGGCACGCTGAAAATCAGCCGCGCTTTGCAGGTGGTATTTGGCACGCTAACCATTCTTTTTGCGCTCCTGGCGGTCGCGGAAATCACGGGAAGCGCGGCGGGTCATCTGGCAGCCGGTATTGAAGGCATCTTCTGCGGATTTAGTGCAATGTATACCGGATTGGCCCTGGTGCTTAACGAATTATACGGCCGGGTTGTCATGCCGCTGGGAGTGATAAAAAAATAAACTTTGCAATACGATAGTCAACTACTTTTTTCCCTTTTTCTCATCAGTCGCGGCTTTGGATTCCTTTTTCTTTTTCTTGCGGGCCTTAAGAATATGGCGACCTTGCACGGCCATGCCCAGCACGCCCAGAGCCAGATAGATCCACGCAGGCCGCACCGCGCGCGCCACTTGCTTGAGCATTCCCGGATCAAAGCGGCGCGTGAACACAGCCACCGCCCATACAATCAGCGCTGCCCCCAGCCATGCCCCCCCAATCAAACTCAGGACGCGTGGAAAAAGCAATCCCAGCAGAACCACTATCAGTAAGCCCCCCGCCGCCGCCGCCATGACCTGTGCTTTTTCAGCTTTATTCAAGCGCTGTACATCGGCTGCAAGGGCACCATACCGCGTGCGCACGTCATGCAGCACCCGGCGCCGCAGCGCCGGGGTGGGTTGACTGCTAGCGGGGTGGGTTGACGTGCTTGTCGCTGTTGTGGTGGAGAAGCGTGTCGAAGCGACAACCGCGGTCTTTTTCGCAGCGGGTTTTTCCGGGGCAAACGCGCCACTATGCCATGCCACCAGTCCTCCCAATAGTAGCGCCGTCAAAGCCGCAAAAAGCAGAGCCTGCGTGAGTCGGAATAATACCGCACCGAGAATAATCCCCAGAACCATTCCCATAATGATCAGGGTGAGATCAGCCAGGTGTGTATGCCACAGCAAAGGCAGAAAATAGCCAAATGCCGCCCCCGCCGCCGCCATAAATACCGTCAGCACCGGCCGTGCCATGCGGACAAATTCCAACCAGAATATCATTCCCAGCACAAACAACGCCGCCGCACTAAAGAGCATGGCATTGTCTATGGTGTGGGGAAGCCACATAATCATCGCCGCCATTACTCCAAAGTTGCCGATGCCAGACAGGTTTATTCACATAAAATCAGCTCAATGTGGCCGCCAAAACGCTTGGTTTTCCACACCAAACACGCATTATAATAGCGAAATCTTACGGCGTATAGCCGTGTGCTGCGACATCAACTGATGGCCGCGATTACAGGCCTCTTTGTCTTACAAAAGCGCAATGAATCGCAAACCTTTTGCCTTATTTTTACCATCGGTTACGAAAAGCGAAATGGAGCGGGACTTATTTCGCTGCTGACGGAAGCAGGCATCGTGGCGCTGTGATAGTGCAGCGTCACGCGGTTCTCGAGGTTGACCAATGCATACTCCCCTGTCGCCATCATCATTTACCACTGCAAATACTTGGTGGGGCTGCTGGAAGAATAATTTCCCAAGCACGCAAACATATCGCGATGCTATGGGCATCACATTTTACGACGGCCAATAATCTGCACCACCTCCGCGTGACCGGTGTGATACATCCCTTCGCGCACGTCCCGCTGTATTTCCCGAGCCATGATAAATTGCAGTCCTTGAAGCTCCGTTTGCAGTTGCGCCAACGAGGGCAGTGAATCCAGATTTTTAGGCCCCCCGGTGTTATGCGCCAGTTGCCCCGGTCCAAACGACTCCAACAGCAACACACCGCCGCCGCGCAAGCCCTGTACCGCCTGCTGGTAAATCCGTTTGCGAATTGGCCCCGGCAGGTGCGCAAAAATGAGAACCACAGCGTCCCAATAACCCGGCTGAATTTTATAATCCGACATGTCAGCCACTTCGGTTTTTATCTTTACACCCTGCTGAATCGCAAAATTTTCCGCGTTTTGAAGCCCCACACTGGAACCGTCAACGGCCAGTACCTCATAACCCTGCCGGCCCAGAAATACCGCATTGCGTCCCTCTCCTTCGCACAAGCTCAAGACCCGTCCTTTCGGCAAACTCCCGAAGTTCAGACGCAAAAA
The DNA here is from genome assembly GCA_027366115.1 of Phycisphaerales bacterium. GTDB lineage: Bacteria > Planctomycetota > Phycisphaerae > WQYP01 > WQYP01 > JAMDCX01. The sequence continues at coordinate 2,569 of DAHXLH010000112.1, read as the reverse complement.
GTCATTAGGCTCAGTACCATAAGACTGTCCCGGCTTGCCATAGCGTTCATTCCAATAATTCATCTTCTTTTTTATATCCCGACATTCACCGATTCGCAAGAAGCTGCATTGGCAACTGTCGGCGGCCAGACCTGTCGCGCTCATACCGCGCAGCGCCGGAACTGGGTTGTCCCGAAGACATGGAGGGAGAATGCAGACATTCGGGGGTATTCGATACCTGTACCTTCAGGCCAAGTCAACAGCTGGATCATTTGGAGCGGCTAAATTCCTGCCGGATTTTTCCCGCCGAAGGGATGCCCGCAGCATCCTGCCCGGTGTACGCCTCCTGAATCATGCAGGCTCCAAGCATATCCCAGCTTTTAAAAAAGGCCCCGTTCTGCCCAAGGCCCGTATCAGGATTGTAAGTTTCATGCATGCCGCCGGTTTTCTTAATATCGTGCAACAATGTAGTTACGGTTTCCCGCGCCAGGAGCCTGGCCTGGGATGCGTAGCCGTAATTCATTAAACCATGCATCACCATGTAATCGGTCACCACCCAGATCGGGCCCCGCCAGTAACCGGTAACGGGTTGGTAATCGGGACTAGTGGGAGCGAGACTGCGTATTCCGTATGGCGTCCAGAATTCGTGAGGGTTCAGCACATAGCGCGTAATGAGTTTGTGCGCCTGCCGCGCGGTGGCAACATGCGCCCACAACGGCACCAGATTGGTCCATTCCGGCACACGGATAAAGTGACCCGTGCGGCTGTTACGATTGTAAAATGTGCCGGCCTTGGCATCCCAAAGTCGGGTTTGAATCAACCGCTTAAGTTTCACCGCACGCCGTTGATATTGCTGAACATCTGCGGGGTGCCCCAGTAAGGCTGCCAGATCGGCCATAGCAAGATATTCCCGGTAGATATAACACGCTAATTCCACGCCCTCCGTGCGATTCGCCGGTACGCTGATAACCGCCGGGCTGTTGTCGTCCCCGCTTTCCACACCATCAAACCAGGTAAATAGCCCATCGGGGGATCGCCGGGCGTGCCGCCAGTACCATAGTGTGTCAGCAAGACGCGCGTAGTAGGGCTTCAACCAGGTCACACTGTGCAACGTCAAACTTGCCCGCAGCGCCATCTGGGCCAGGAACGGTTTACACATCTCCGGCAACGCCCAAAGATGATCGCCATCTACCTCGCGTGGTGTATAGCCGCGGTAGGACCAATTGTGGCCGGTGAGATGGAGAAAATCCTGCACCGAGCCAGCCAGACTCTTTCCACGATGCGCGTAGCTCAAAGCGGTGCCCATAAAGTATGTATCCCAATCAAAGAGCTGGTAGTATTCCGCCCCCGGAATGAGATACTCATGGTGTAACTGTCCATTGGGCTTATGGACAATCTGCGTCCACCATCCGGCTTTAGCCATGGCTCGTTGAAGTTGGTCCTGCAACTGATAGGCCGCCACGCGGTTACTCCGATGTGCGGGCGAATGGCTCGCCGCAGCACCCATCGATTTGCCTGCGCATATAACGGAAGTCTGTACGGCCAAAACACCGACCACAATTGGCATCATGAGCCGGCCCAATAGAACGTGAATCCCTTTTCGCATCATAATAGATTCTCCGAATGGTAACCATCAATGGCCTTCCTTCCTCCCCCCCCCCTTTGCGATCCAGCGCGGCATCCACGGCTTTAGGTGATCAAGTATTTTCTGCTACCTCCTGATACCATCTTGTGAATTAACGTCTTACCGATTCTAAGTTCCAGATTACCAGATTCCCGGCCCCAATCAATCGCGCTTATTTCTCCCGCGTGATTTCTACGGTAATATACATGTATGAAGTCAGGTCGCCCTCAGGTATTGATCACCGCCGGTAACACCAGAGAAAATATTGATTCAGTGCGGTGGTGGAGCAATATCTTCACCGGCCGAACGGGACTGGATATTGCTTATGCGATGAGTTCTGTCGCGGATGTGTGCCTGCTTACTAGCAATTTTGAGCATGTGCGGGAACTAAGCGCCGGAACGGAACCCAAAATCGAAGTCTGCCATTTCCAAAGTCATGCCGACCTTATAAACATGATTCCCTCGCGTTTGTTGATGCGGAAATATGATGCGGTTTTTATGACCGCTGCCGTCAGTGATTACGTTCCTGATGGGGCGTACACGGTGCTGTCCCGCAAGGATTCATCAACCCCCGGGCAGGAAGTCTGGACAGTGGAAAAAGTGCAACAGCCGAAAATATCCAGCGCGCATCAAACTCTGGCGATACTGGGAAAGCCCACAGCTAAAGTGATTGATCAGTTTCGCACGGAATGGAATTATCGCGGCTTGCTATTTAAATTCAAATTGGAAGTCGGCTTGGATGAAGCGGAACTAATCACAGTGGCGCAAGCCAGCCGCGAACACAGTCAGGCGGATGTCATCGTTGCCAACACCCTCGAAATGGTCGATGGGCCGGAACCGTCGGCCATCATCATCGACCCGCATACCACACGAAAAGTTCCACGCAGCAAACTGGCACAGGCATTGAAAGATGAGATGATTACGCGGCTTTCCGCACCGTAAAACTGCGGGCCATCTGGCATTTAG
>DAHXLH010000161.1:0-6264 GCA_027366115.1 Phycisphaerales bacterium | reverse complement strand
CAACATTCGCAGCATTGCGGCAGGCCATCTTGACTAATCCGGCGCTCATCAACAGTGCCCTTGACATTCTAGGAGATCGGCTCCCGGGCCTAGTAGCACGCGGGGTGGTCGCCAGCGGTGAGGGCGCGACAATTGAGGCGAAGGAGATTGCTTTTTGATAGATGATGAGATTTTCAAAGGTGAACGCCGTTTGTTATCCGACGATGAAAGTAGACCGCAGGAGGGCGCAATGCTTCGGCGACAGCCACCCTTTGACATCAGCCCTATTTGCTCTACTGTTCAACTCTCTAAATTCGCCTGCTCTACTGGGCCGCAGTGCACTGCTCTGCTCTCTCTTGCCTCCTGCTCGGTCGGGCCTTCGGCCCGACTTGCCGCGAGTTGAATTTTCTCGTCGATCATGGTACAGCCTGTAATATATGAATTCGGCATCAGTGGGTGCCGTATGGATGGTCCGGAATAGGAACACTAATGCCTCAACTGCCGCTACAAATAAAGCCAGTCACCACTGCCGCAGCCCCCGCTCCGGTGGTCCATCATTCCCTCGGCAGTTTGTTGACACATTTAACCAGTCAAATTCGCCTGGAAGAGCTGATTCATCAAAATCATTATTATAATTGGCTTATTCTTCTGGCTTGCATATTTGTTGGCGTAGCCGCAGGGAGATTTTCCGCCCTTGCTTTGCGCAAAATTGGAGCCGACATTGAAAAACGCCATTGGCACTTCAGTTCCCTGTTGACCCCCGGTGCCGCTGCGCCAGGAAACCTTCTCCTGTTTACCCTATTTCTTTTGGCAGGCCTGGGACAACTCCACTTGGCGCCTGCGCTGCGAAGTATCTGCGGACGAACCGTCGAGCTCCTGCTGGCTATTGCGTTCTTCTGGTATATTTTTAACATTGTCAATACGGTGGAACTGGCACTGAAAAAATTCATCGCCAGGCATGACACGCCCCTGACGGAACAGATTCTACCCATTATCCGGAAAACCCTTCGCATTTTCGTGGCCATCATCGGCTTGCTGTTTATTATGGAGGATATATTTGGCCGCGACATCAGTTCCTGGCTGGCGGGCCTGGGTATTGTGGGCTTGGGTGTCTCCCTGGCGGCACAAGATTCCCTGAAAAACTTTTTCGGTTCGGTGACGTTGCTGCTGGATCGGCCTTATGTTGTGGGCCAGTGGATCGGCTATCAGGGGTATAGCGGTACGGTTGAAGAAATTGGCTTTCGTTCCACGCGCCTGCGGATTTTTGACGGCGCGCTGGTGACGATTCCCAATTCGGATATTGTTAATGGGAGCGTAAAGAATTATTCCCTGCGACCTTATATCCGCCGCCACATGAATGTGACGCTGCCCTACGATACGCCGGTGGAAAAATTGCAACAGGCGGTGCAGATTATAAAAGACATTCTCGAGTCATCGGAATTCCGAGAAAGTGTGCATGATGCCGCCAACCCAACGTGGTATCCTCCACGCGTGCACTTTAATGAATTTAACGCTGCGTCTCTTAATATACAGGTTTACTATTACTACCGCCCCACCACCGATTATTGGGCATATATGGCGTACAGCGAACGCTTTAACCTGGCCCTGATGCAGGCGTATGAGAAAGCGGGTATTGAATTCTCATTCCCGACCCAGACGCTTTATCTCGCCGGTGATCCGAAACGCCCGTTGCCGCTGTTTTTAAATAATGATTCTGCCGAGGCGCCGCATGATTCATGACCGCAGCCATATTGAAACGGAAAAATCCAATCCGGCGGCGGCCCAGTTGGATCAAATGCCGGTGCTCGAGGCGGTGCTTCTGATGAATCAGGAAGATCAGCGCGCCGCAGCCGCGGTGGGTCAGCAGGCAGCCGCGATCGCCCAAGCCATTGAGTTGGTTGCACAGGCCTTCCGCTGCGGCGGCCGATTAGTGTACATCGGTGCCGGCACCAGCGGCCGCCTGGGCATTCTTGATGCCGCGGAGTGTCCGCCCACATTTTCCTCCGATCCCGCCATGGTAATGGGAATAATCGCCGGCGGACCCGCTGCGGTAACCCGCTCCATTGAAAATGTCGAAGATGATCCGCAAGCCGGGGCGCAAGCCCTGCAGGATATCGAACTAAGCGATCGGGATGTAGTGCTGGGAATCGCCGCCGGAGGCACCACACCCTTTGTCCACGGTGCCATCGCCGAGGCCCGCAAGCAATCCGCTAAAACAATTTTCCTGGCCTGCACCCGTCGTGAGCATATCACGGCCCAGGCCGATATTTTTATTTGTCTGGACACCGGGCCGGAAATTCTAACCGGCTCCACACGCCTGAAAGCCGGGACGGCCACAAAACTGGTACTCAATACCATTAGCACGCTGGCCATGGCGCAGATCGGAAAAGTCTACGGCAACGTTATGGTGGATGTCGATTGCCTGAAAAATAGAAAACTCATTGATCGCGGGACGCGCATTATCATGCAGATAACCGGGGCCACGCGATCGCAAGCCGCAATACTTCTGCAACAGGCCAACGGACAGGTAAAACGCGCCATCGTCATGCACGCGCGCCGTTGCGACGCCCCCACCGCCGATCAGATATTACTGCAATGCGGAGGCTTTCTCCGCCGGGCCATCGATCCCGCGACTGACAAATAGCACTTATGCGATAGTACATAAAATAAAAAAGCACCGGCGTTACCGCCGGTGCTTCAAGAACCAGTGTTGATGGGATGGCTAAGCCGTCACGTGGGAATTTCGTTGGCCCGCGGGTGGGCGCTTTCATAGACATCCTGAATCCGCTTGGTAGTCAGGTGAGTATATATTTGCGTGGTGCTAAGGCTCTGGTGCCCCAGAAGTTCCTGCACCACGCGCAGGTCCGCACCATGATTAAGCATGTGCGTGGCAAAACTATGCCGCAGGGTATGCGGGCTGATATCCGGATCCAGGTGCGCTTCGATCAGATATTTATCCAGCTTCCGTCGCACCGAACGCGTGCTAAGTCGCTGGCCGTGTTTGTTGATAAACAACGGTGCGTCCGGAGAATCCTGCGTCATGATGACCTTTCTCTGGTCCATATACTTGGTAAGCGCGGTAATGGCCGTCTGGCCGACGGGGCTTACGCGTTCTTTTTTGCCTTTGCCGCGCACTTTCAGAACCCCGCCGACAACATCCAGATCATCGACATTCAAGCCAACCAGTTCGCTCACGCGCAGGCCGGAGGAATAAATCACTTCCAGCATCGCTTTATCGCGCGATCCAAGAATATCCGAATCGTCGGGAGTTTGCAGCAGCCGTGTGACCTGTTCTTCGGTCATAAATTTCGGCAGGCGTTTGTCGAGTTTCGGCGTGCGAATGCTGAGCATCGGATTATTGCCCGTCAGGCCGCGTTTGTTAAGAAACTTAAAGAAACTGCGAAGCGTGGCCAGCTTGCGTGCGACCGTGGCTTTGGAGTAGTTATGCTCCCGCATGTGCTGCAGGTAACGCCGCACATCTTCCGCATTCGCGTTCAGCAGCAATTTCTCAATAACCTGCGGCGCAGGCTCCTCGGGATGATCACCTTGCTTGCTTTGCATTTCTCTTGAGAGATTCACCGCCGCGTTACCTGACGCGGGCTGGGACAGCAGCACGCTGGCGGGAATATCCTGTGCCCCGGCGAGGAACAATCCAAATTGCCGTAAATCCGCCCCGTAGCATTTACTGGTATAGGTGGAAAAATGGCGCTCAAACTGAAGATAACCTAGAAAGTCCTGCACCTGCTGAGGTAATGTATGCGTGTCCATAAGTTTAATTACTCCAAGGTCGCCTGCGGTGGGTCCAATCATCCCGAAAGGGCTTACCGCGGATATCGACCGTAGTTTTGTACCGTCATGAGCCGCATCCATTTGGCTCAACCCGTTCATTATCGTTTCACGGTGGGATCAAGCCGCCCACGATGTACCACAGCCACTTGTCGGATGGGCCGTGCAGAAGCCCGACAGCTTCTGATCGCGGGATCGGTTTGATGACCGTATCCATGGTTGTTTATCGGCAATAAACTGGAAATGGATGAGATACAATCGACAAACTGGACGCGGCTTTTCCGGATATGGGACGCTGCAGCCTCTATTGGCAATCGTTGGGCCGCCAAGCGGTGAAAAATGCCCTATTGCTCGCCGGAGCAATATAGTGGCTCATCCTCTTTATTGAAGAAAGCCTGATTGCCCTGTTTGCGAAAAACAGTGCGTAACAGAGCACCTGCCCAATTTTGGGAGCAAGCAATTGATGCCGCCGCCTATTTTCCCGGAACTTCGCCCGGTAATGCGGTGGAATATGACATGGACCCCGCACCGCCGGATTTGCTGGGCTGCGTGGCGGCAGAGGAAACGTTGAGCGTGCTGTGACTGGGGCGAGGCTGATCCAGAGACGCAAACATCGCACGACTCCGATTGGTCATCTTCTCAAGCCGGAATTTCGCATTCAGCTCGCCGTTTTGACACAGGGTGTACAGCATGGTTACCAGTCGCTGATACGAGACCGCAATATAAGGTTCCTTGGGATTAAATTTTGGAGAGAATGGATCAGGCGCGGTCGCCAAAGCGGTAATCACGGCCGGCAATTGTGGTTTGCAGCTTAATCGCACGACCTGATGCGTCAAGGGATCCCGATAATAAAGGAGGACTGGATAAGCCGACTTTGCGCCGGTGGCCCCGGCGGCGGTAGGCATCGGATAATTCACCGTCAGCGCACCGTGCGGACTGATGTACAGCGTCCCCGGCACCAGCGTGGGAACCTTGCCAATAATTGCAACTTGGGGAAGCCGATGCGATGTAACATACAGAACGCAGGACGTATCCGCGGGCAATACGCTCATGAGGAATCGGCCAAAAAACGGCTGACGATAAAGGTGCGTTGAATGAATTTTCGCCAGCCCCCGCCAGGCCAATATTTTTAGTCCCGGACTGCCGGATCGCAGCAGCTTGGAATAAGCCAACGTGGCATTCACACGGTCGCCGCAGCGCGCCAAAGCCCGAATCGCTGTTCGCTGGAAAGGACTTTGGGAATCGACGGCATATTTTGCCAGCACTGAAATAGCATCTTCATCACCAATAAAACTTCCAGCCAGCACGGTGAAGAACCGCACAGCGCTTTGCGGGGAATTATAATGCAATCGCAGCAGGGGAACGATCGGGCGGCCCAGTTGCTCCAGAGCCAGGGCGATTCGATTATCGGGCGCATTGGAATCGCGGAGAGAGTTAATAAGCACCGTCGCCTGGGAATGAGCGAATCCGGGCATATTACGTTGCAGATACAGAGCCATGACCCGACGGATAAACCGCGCGGGATGGCGCTGATATTTTTTGGGAATCCGCAAACGGATCAGCATATCATTTTCAGCCGAAGCAACCGGTGGATAACCGCCGAAGCGTTCGTTAATAATACGTTCAACCAACGCGCTAACGCGATAAGATGGGCTGTAAAGCTCCAGCAAAACCGGCAGGCTGTGCGTAACGGTTCCCCCGCCCAGAACGCGCCCGTTGCGGATAATATCCGAGGGCTTTTTCAAGGCACCCGTGGAACTAAACGGATTGGAGAAAACGGGACCCATACCACGGGCAATCGAAGTGGTCTGCACCACTTTACGAATATGCGTACGTAACGGCACTGGCCAGAGCAGGCCATTTTCCAAATTCGTCGTCGCGGTTCCTGACAAGGCAGTGACATAAAGATCAAAATGCGTTCCCGCGGTCGCCAGGGGGGGAATTGCCCCTTCGACGAATACGGCGGCCACTTGCCGCGAATTCAAAATGCGGTTGGGATCATACTGCTGAGTTCCCCGGCTTAGATACCCCGCGCCGTTTTTAAGCAGACGATTGGCCAGAAGGCTCCGGATTCCCGGCGGCATTTCACCGCTGCCGGTATTGGGAAGATTGGCCACCGCCCCCCACCCGCGCACGATGATCGGACGGGCATACGATAACGCCGCAACCGAACGAATCGTCCCCCGCAGGGCAGAATATATCGACGGCTTGATATGCATGTCCTGCAGCGAAATGACAGGTTGTTTGGGCCGTTTAGGTTGATTCGAGCAGGCTACCAGAGCTAGAAATATTATTCCGCCAAGAATGGCCGGCGCCGGCATATTGTGACGATTCATTATTTTCAACATTTTCAGCACCTTTGCAGGCCCGTCTTTTTCGCGTAAAAGCGCTAGAGCCGATTGTCCGTAGCATAACCCCGTGATGGCGGAAATGCCAAGGAAATATTCAACGAAAATTATTAAACTGGACCGGAACTTCCGGTGGTTTGGCTCGTAAATC
>DAHXLH010000136.1:0-10905 GCA_027366115.1 Phycisphaerales bacterium | reverse complement strand
GGGACTTATGCTGCAGTTTGAATTCAAGTTTGCCAACACCGTTTATCCGGTCCAGGATCAAACGTGGATGGATAACCTGCAAATCGAAATTGACCAGCAGGTTCGCCGCTGCCGCAACCATCCCGCCATTGTGATCTGGAGGTGAAAGAGAGCATCCCCACAACTCCGCCCGTGGACTGGTGAAGGTGCGATTCTACGGTATACAGCGGATGATCGCCCATGCCATTGGGCCACCAAAGTTGCGGATGATCAATTTTAATAGTGCATCGGGCGACGCCGTGCGTCACCGGCGCAGAGGCGGTGGCGACCACTTTATTATCCAATAGCACACGCGAGTTGATGGAGGCCCCATCGCCAGCACCGTCCACAGTGGTTTGAATATCCAACTGGACAGCGCCGGAATCCTGATGGTGCTGGATAACGCCCAGATCGGTAATCTTCGCGTCATATGCGACAATTTCAATAGGTTTCCAGATTCCCTGTGTGAGCAAAGGACGGCACCAGTCCCAACCCCACATATAGGGGCCTTTACGGATCCATGATCGCGGGTTACTCAAATCAATGTCATACGCTTTTAAATACGCGGCGCGTTTTTTTTCCACATAGGGCGAGTGGGTCAGGGCACCAAACCGGATGCGAACGTCATTGGAACCGGCCTTTAGATGCAGCTTGATGTCGAATTCCCATTCCCGGAACATATTATCGGTATCGCCGATCCAAGCGCCGTTTATCCAGAGGCTTGCCAGCGTATCCAGGCCATGGCATCTGAGCACAACGTGCGGCTTGGCGAGCATTTGGTTTGAAATGTTAAAGGTGCGATGGTAAATCCAGTTTTTTTCAGCCACCCATTGAATCGGCTGGGGATCGACCTCAGCAATATATTTGTCCCATTCAAAGGTCCACACATTTGAGCCACCTCTGGCTCCACGGCCGTTGTTTTCGCGGTAGTAGGGATCGGGAATTTTTTTAGCGCGCGCCAGGTCGGTATACGTGGCACCGGGCACAATGGCGGGGATCCGTTCGCTCGTACCCTCTTCGTGCATGGTCCAAGTATTCCCGGTGAGATCCAGCGAGAGGCACGAGGTTGTGGAGGCTGAGGCTATGGTGTTGCGGGCTTGCGGATCAGCGCTGCAATCTGTAAGGGCTACGGCCACGCCAGCACTGGCTGCGGTCTGCAAAAGTTGGCGCCGCGTCACGTTTTGGAATTGCATAATATTACCTTTCATTTCATCACAGTCGTCATAGTATCACCCGTGGGCGTCCGGTACATGGGCCATGCGAAACTCCTGCGCAACATTCATAGCTATCGTATTGCCCAAGCTTTTAATAACCCTACCTGCTGTTGCCGCCGGCGCCGGTCCGGTCCGTTGGCGGCATTCCGACCGAAACCGTACGCACTTTAAAGCCGGAATCGACTCCTTTTATCGAGCTTACCTGAGCACCGACGCCGACGATTTTTTTCATGGCCGGTCCGGGATCAACCACCCGGTTATTGGCCAGGAGAATATCTTTACACTGTTGCATCCAGATCAAGTTGGAAGCGGCAAAATGAAAAGCCGCCCCCCGATTATTTCTTTTACGCATAGGATTGATGAATCGGTTACCGGAAACCAATACATCCTGGGCATCAGCCAGCAAAATATTAATTCCATTTTCATCAACCAACCGGTTATTCAGGATGGCAATGCCCGAATGGTCCAGGGCCGCAGCCGGGCCTGTGGTGCGGGCGGCGATGCTGATGGCCCCGGCTTGAAAGCAATACGGCAGGTTCAGCGTGGCGTACCCCACATGCTTGATGGTATTGCCCTCAATAAGCAAGTGGCAACTGCTGCCGGCTTCATTCCACCAGAATTCCGGAGCCACTTCGATTCCCCCGACGGAGCATCCGCTGATCACGTTATCTTCGATGATACCGTTGTCACCTTTGATGATCATTCCGCGGGCACGATTGTTCCGAATAACGCAGTTACGCACAATGAATCCGGAACCGTTGGCATTGGTATCACTGATGCGATCGGCATAGCGTGCGCCCGCAACAGGGTGATTTACTGTGACAGAATAACAGTATTGCGGAGGCTTACCATCAAAGCCCATATTGATAGCCGGGATGCGCTTTGCATGATAGTCCGGCACAAGCGTGACAGCCACCGCACGGGCCTTCCCCAGAAACCCGTCGTGCGGATTATATAGCTTCAGGAGATCGCCGGGCCGAATATAACTTTTTAAATGCCACGGCAGCAGCACGATCCAACGGCGTCCGGCGGCACGTTGCAACATGCTGTAGGTTCCATGAATTGCAATGCCGTCATCGCCGGTACCTTCAAAATGACATCCGATGATGGTTGGGCCATGCCGGGCCATGGAACTATGCAAGCCGTCGGCGTTGGAGGCCTTAAGCGGTGGAATATCGGCGGCGTGCGGCTTGGGCGGAAAAACAATGGAATCATCTATATATCGGTTGTTACCCGCGCCGCCGATTTCATGATAGCAGAAACCTGTTCCCGCCATGATGGTTACGTTTTTGATGCACATATCGCTGCAGCCATCCAGCGCAATGTCTTCGCGAATGTAACTGCGAAATGCCAATAACTCACCAACTCGCGCGGAGCCAAGGAAGGGCCGGGTTTTATGGGCGTAGATACGAAACTCGCGGGGGCCGATTTTTGTTACCTTGCTGGAGTTGATATCCTCTGTGCCGGACATAATACGAAATGTTTGCGGGTTGAAAATCGTACAACTGGGCGGTTCGCTGCTGAATTGAGACGTATTGGTCAAATCGGCGCGGTAGCCCGCATTGATACGGACATCGAGGAAATGTTGCTTGCGATTCACTTCGAGAATTCGTCCCTGCGTGTAAGGAATTGGATCACAGCGAAGGGTGATACCATCGAGAGTCACATGGCGGCAATCGGTAAAGTTAATTCCGCCTTTCGTCGGATCGGAACGCACAAATGTCACTGCTTTTCCGATAATATGAAAGTTTTTGAGGTGGTCAAAAGCCAGATAAAATCCGCCGGTGGGTTCCGGCAGTTTATAGATGCCAGGAGGAATGACAATTTGCCCCATGCCGGAGTGGTAGGCGTGCATAATGGCCGGCATAAGCTCGCCGGGATTGCCGGGCCCAAGCAACATGGATTGCGCAACGGCGCTGCCTGCAGATATGGTCGGGGCACTCACGAAGATACCGCCGAAAAACAATAAATATTTGCACCAAGATTGAATCACTCTAAAACTCCTGTTATTCATGAGCCATCCTGAAAAAACAGAGACCTTTCTATCGGAGATCCTGACGCGTAGCGCGGGCTGCGAAATGATGCAGGCTCACGGGCGCGACGCTGTGGATCCACGTTGCCTTCAATCCCGGCAATGCACCGCCCTGGTAGGCCGCCCAGAATTTGCCTTTGACACTTTTGTAAATATCGTATTCCGATTGGCCGTCACCAAGTTGAATGGGAATCCATACGTGCGGCACCGGCAGCGGGCGAGAGGCTTCCATCCGGGCAGCAAAATGGTGGATGACATACGTGACGGGTCTCCAAGACCGATCCGGATTGATGATGCCATAATCAGATCGTTCACCACAACGGTAGCCGCCGGGGAACCACCAGCAAATCGCACCGTTGCCGCCCGCGGCAAGTGTGGTGCGATAGAATCCGGTGTAAATATTGGCAGTCCGCCGCGCCGCACTGGCGCTTTCTGAATCCGTGGCATTATTCCACTGCGAGTTACCATATTCCGCATAAATAACCGGTAAGGCCGGATTGACGGCACGGGCATACTGGATAGTGAACGCAGCGAGACGAACCCTCTGCGGTGCCTGGCTCATGAGGCGACCATAAGCTTCCGGCTCAAACATATCAACCAGACGACTCAGGGCGGTAAAAGCATAGTAAACGTCCGGCGGCTCCTTGGGATAGCCGGCCATACTCATGCGAAAACTCACAAGGTGATGGGAGTCCGCCTTGTGAATCAACGCGATGGCACGGCCATAGGTTCGCCCAAGAAGCGCACTTAAAAAGCGATGGTACGCCAGCACCATGGCCGCAGCTTTTCCATTACGGCCGTTTAATATCTGGGCTTCGCGCGGATTGGTGACCTGTCCGCGCCGGCGCGGCACCGGACAACGCCAAGCTGCCTGCGCGTTTTTTACCGAACCGTAATGGCGGATAATCCACATTCGCCATTGTGCGTCCAGACGCCGCCGAGCGTTATAACGGCCCCAGAAAGGCTCCCAAGCAATATCGTATGCAAAAAGCGTGGCGTTGGAGGCCAAATGCAGTTCGGCTATTAATTTTTGCACGGCCTTCAAATTAAATTTACCCGGCCCTCCCGCTTCACCGCCGAGTTGGTCGATCCCGGCAATCGACAGGTTCACATGCAGGCTCAGTTCTCGGGCACGGGCCAGCACATCGAGTAAATTCCAAGCGTTATCGCCGCGATCAAAGGGAATGGAAATAGTATTAAAGCCGATGGCCTTTACGTCGCGCAGATTACGCTCAACGGTTTGTGGATCATAGGATTGCCGGCTGGACCAATGCTGATATAACGCCCCATTCTCCTGTGCCATGGAGGATTCCGGCCAGAAATTTACGCCATCAACATACCAAGGCTTGCCGCGAAACAATAACAGGCCATTGCGGGCGGTCACGAAATGGTGCTGACTGAGAAGCGACAACACGCGTAGAGAAGCAACCAAGCGATCTACGACTTTTTCACTTCCGGCTTTTTGCTTTTCCAGAACCGTGGTGACCTGGTATATGCAATGCCAGTGCGCTGGCGCGGGAGGGGTCCAGCGTGACGCGAACCTCCGGGCGGAATCAGAGCGAATGATACCCGTAAACGTGTGCTGGTGGACGGGGTGCCCGTCAGCATTGGTAATGGTACTGATCACGCGCACGGCCTGGGGCAAAGGGCCTTTATTGATCACCATGGCTCCAAATTGCAGCGGGGCATCGGCAAACATTGCGTAATGTTCAGGGCCGCCTTCCGTGAGATATAATCCCCGTTGTACGCGTTTGATTACTGCGGTCAGCCAGTCTTGCACGGCAGGAGAAGCAAAAAATGCCCCGTCGGTAATGGGGATGCTTAATGTGCTGCCCTGGCCGGCGCGCGCTGCACTGGAAGGCAGTTCAAGGGCTGCCGCGATAGCAACAAAGCGCCCGTTGGTACCGACGCAGTTTAACAACGGAATATAGCGCGTGGCCATGTGAAGATATAATCCTGTGGCTTGGGAGCGAGGATACAATCCCATCGTTGAATCCGGCGTTGGCAGAGCGGTTAACGGCGCAATCGCCTGGCGCGGGTTAACTACCAATGTGTGCATATCGGTGACGGGAAACAACTTGTATGTGGGAGAGATCATGTGGATCAGCGGCGCACCATGAAACTTTGATGCAAGTGCGGCCGCAAAAGATCGGGCGTCTTGTTCAGGCAGGCTCGCTGTGCCGACACCCGCGACATCGACGGTATAGGACCTACCGTTTTTTTCCGTGGTAAAACCGTTGGCTAAGCCGAAAGAGATAGTCGTCGCACGGGGCATGTGCAAATGGTCACCAGGGAAGAACCGGCCAGCCACCGGAGGATCGGGCCAGCCATGAAACGCAATCTCCGGCAGCACATAACGCGTCCAACGACGGTGCAGTTTCACCACGGCAATCCACCGAGAGCCGTCCCGCTCATCACATTCAACATTAAGTTGACGGGCATGCGGGCCACCCTTCGCCCAGAATACGGTATAATGATCTTGCGCCCGAACCGCGATAGCGGGGCTTCGGAAGCTACACCAGCCATCGAGATGGAAACGAAATTTATAGCCATATACCTCACCCGGCGGAAGCTGCGATGGAATCTTGAGTATTTCTACCTTGGATGGGTCCGCGGGAATAGAGCTCGCCTCCATCCAGAGCCGGGCGTGCCGCGGCAAGGCAAGCGGGTGGTTGTGTATGATCTGCTTAATGCGATCCAACATCTGTGACTCCGTGACCCAACGTGAACCTAAACGGAATTCCATATTGGTAAATGCCGGCGCGCCCAGTGACACGAGCAATCCGGAGGATCGGGCAAAACTCTTGACGGCAGGGACAGCATCTGCCGGTATCATCGCGGGATTTACCAGAATAAGCACGGACAAATGGCGTGCCTTGAGCATGGTGGGATTAGTTAACTGGTGGATGGACAATACGACCGGCGTCATACCAGCGGCCTGCAGGCGCGTGGCCAGAGCGGAAGAGATATGCTTCGGCCAACCGGGAGCACGACACTGATAAATACCGACGTGGTCATGACTGACGCCATGACGATGGCGCGACATTAAAGCTACACCACTCTGCGCTGCTGCACATACATGCGATAGTGCCGGCGGCCAAAGTGTCAGAACAGTCAGCACCAGCAGGCCACCGAGCCGGCGGATCGTAATTCTCATGCGTGGGTCAATGCAATGCGGGGCAGGGGCGGCAAACGCAATGAGACGAGGAAGCATGCTAAACCCTCGGCTCCCATTGGGCGTGGATGATTTGCGACGCGCTGTAGCAATTATGGACATCGGAACCTTTCAATCAGCTAAGGTTATTTGTGTCGGGGATGGAGCGACGTATCTGCCTCGATCCGCAAACGAAACGAGCTTGCTTCCTCTGCGGCACCACGGTTCATAATATCCTGTCCTCGCCGGGTCGGGAAAGGAACAGGCGACGATTTCTCTTCCATCCGTGCCGGGGGGAGGCGACCGGCAAGCTGTTGCCGGTGGAGCAGGAGAGTGCCGCCAAAGTCGGTGCCATGGCGGCCCTGGTTAATCACCGGCTATTGTTCAATGGTTGTGGGCAAGTTTGGATTATTGATATTCAAAAGCCGTAATCCCTCGGTGCCATTGATCACCGGTTGTACCCCTGGCATTCCCGCGGGAGCCTGATTCATGGGAATACTGGCAGCATGTCCGTCAAAGAAAACCGCGTTGGCCCAGCCGCCATTATCATTGGCACTGGTCTGACCATGACGATAACGCAGGCCGATAGCCCAATCCGCGACGGGATAGTCCGAATTGGAGTTCTCCGCAGGACCGATCCCTTGCGGCGATACCAACGCATTCATCGGACCATTTCGAATACTGGTCCACCCGGAAGCATTCTCGAACCAGAAAAAGCAGGGGGCATAGGTACCACCATTGGAAAGCAGTTGGGTACAATCTCCGATGGCCAGCTTCTGGCCAGGATTGGCGACATTGGACAGCGAGTAGGTGACGGTTTGAGGATGTGTCCCGCCTGAGTAGCCACCGTTAACATTAATGTATGCCATGAAAAAGTTGCAATTGGCAGCATACGTAGTGATATCCCCAGGTCCCTGTATCTTATTGGAAATCGTCTGGCTGTAATTCACCGGAATTACCGCAGACGGGCAAATAAAGATATTGGCGAACTTGGCAATATACGTAGCCTCCTGCGGCTGGGTAATGTTGGTGTGGGTCCAACTGCCGAAAAAGGCCAGCACAAAATTTCTGGGATCTATACCCTGGTTGAAACTGAACAACAGGGTATCCCAATCATTGGTGGTTACCGGATCCTTTGGCCAGATGCCATTGTCGTAGTCATAAGGAATGGCACCCTCGTATGCATCCGCATATTCATTGAGCATCTGCCCTTGCGAACGCAGACTCGCCAAGCATTGGACGCTTTTGGCATCCTGCTGTGCCCTGGCCAACGCGGGCAACAGCAAGGATATCAATAGGGCAATGATGGAAATCACCACCAAGAGTTCGACAAGTGTAAAACCGTAACGCTTCATGATTATCTCCTAATTTAGAACCGTGTACAAAGACCGGCCAACGTGATATTCCGACATTGGCCGGCCCACTCAAACATCAAACGATCCTGCGCCGTTTAAGCAACAGCAATCCCATGCCACCCATACCCATCAATCCCAGTGTGAATGGTTCAGGAACCGGAGCAGAAATCAGTTGCAATCCATTGAAGGTTCCGTCCTGGCCATTACTGCCGATCGGCGTTACCTCCGCCGGAGTGTTGGCCCAGGTAATGGCCAGCGTCCCGCTCGAGCTTGCCGTCGCATTAAAAATGACGTAGTTCGTGTTTTCCTGGAAAATATTTTGCGTGCCGGAATTATACTGCAGCGTGTATGCGGCACTGCCGCTGACAGGGCCGCCTGTACCGGTGGTTATGGAAAATGCCGTACCGCGATGATGGCTGTCGTACCAACTGGCAAATTGGCCGGGTTGGCCGTAAAGGTAGAGCTGATACGAAGCATTGTCGGACAAACCGGTTAGCGTGACAGCCTCCGGACTGCTGTCCTGCAAAAATCCACTTAGCAACTCATTGGCCGGGACTGTCTGAAAGTTATAATCCGGCCCGCTCGTCGCGTTGCCAATATAACTTAAAGCAACTGTGGTCGTGTTGCCGCTTGAGTCCAACAGATTACTCGCCGCACCTTGGCCGCCAGCCAGCACATTCCAAGTGGGACTTCCAACGTTATCGCCCGTGTATGCCCCCTGTTGGCCGCTGAAAGAATCAGCGGTGCTTACCCTTGGCACGCCCTCAAACTGAATGTTGACCGTGTCGGCACACGTTGTCGCGGCAAAACCTGCGAAAGCCAGCGCTACTCCGGCCACTGCGGAACTATACGCATGTAGATTCATACAACGCATAAATTTCATAACAAGACTCCCGTAAATAAAAGTTTTACTTATTGTCTTCTCCTCCGGGCCGGACTGTCAGCACACATGAGGTCGAGAGGGCCGCAGAAAAAGTCCGGATAACCGGTCAACTCGTCGGGACCACATATTCTTTGATTTCCGAGATAAAGACTCCTTTTCTGGCTGGCGTGATATAAACTCAACGTCACAAGCCACAGCCAATTCGCGACCGACCGGTGTTTTTTTATCCAAGCCTCTGACACCATGCGAATGAGGCCAAAGTTATCAATCGCACCACAATGTCTTTCAGCGTCATGCGGTACTCAGTCTCCACCGGCAACATAGGACACGTAGTTGCGATGTAAGCTTGTATTGAAGTATAAACTGGCTATGAAGAAATAATAGGCCATTTTTTATAAAAAAACTTCTGTTTTTTACCATCTGAGCCTGTGGCTTGCCCGGCAGGGTAAAATGGCCGTTATCATAGTGGCCAAGTACGTGAGGTTAACGGATGCGAAAAGACAAGCGAGTGTTGTTTCTCGGTAATCTGATGATTGCCTACAATCGTGGCGTTCTGCGCGGGGTGGCAAAATGCGCTGCCACGCAACCCGAGATTCGTGTTTTTTTCCCAGACAGCTTCGAATCCGCTGATATACCGCGCCTCCTTCGGGGTGATGTGCATGGCGTGATTGCGGCCGGTTGCCCGCCGGCATGGCGACTGCCCGAGACCATTGCGAAACGTCACTTACCGGCCGTAGACATTTCGGCAGAACTCAAGCCGTCAAGTGTTCCGCGGATTGTAACCGATGATGCCATGGTCGGACGGATGGCGGCGGATTATTTTATTGACCGAGGCTTTAAGCGACTGGTTTACTACGGATTGGAACGACATTATTCCTCGGATGTGCGTCAGGAAGGGTTTGTCCAACAAGCCAGTAAACACGGCATTACCGCGCAGTGTTTCAAGAAAGAAAACGCCGAGGCGGAAGACCGCGCTGGAATATTCCCCAGCACGGCGGCCCGATGGCTGAAGGACTTGCCGAAGCCTATCGCTATTTTCGCAGCGGACGATCATCTTGGAGCGTATCTGGTAGAGGCTTGCCAGCATTTAAAAATTAAAATACCGGAAGATGTAGCCTTATTGGGAGTTGACAATGATGACCTCTACGGTCAACTGCGCGCGCCGCATTTATCCAGCGTTCTACAAAATACGCAGGAAATCGGGTTGCGGGCCATGGAGTTACTTTATCGCCTGATGCGCGGGCGGAAAGTCAGATCTTCCACGGTGCTCATTGAGCCAGTCCGGATCATTACACGATTATCATCGGATATTTTCGGAGTCGAAGATGAAGTGGTACGTGAAGCCCTGGGACTGATTCAACAGCGATTTCGAAGCGGACTGTCCGTGAAGTGGCTGGCCGACCAATTGGCGATTTCCCGCCCCACCATGGATCGTCGGTTTCTGGCGGCGCTGAATCGGACTCCGACCATGGAAATACAACGCATTCAAATGGAAACCGCGCGGCAACTTATTCTTGATTCCGATATGCCCATTGCGCAGGTTGCCGAAGCGTCCGGCTATTCGTCGCCGAGGCAATTCAGCACATCCTTTCACCGATACTTTAAGCAGACGCCCCGCGACATGCGCAAGACACACCGCTACGGCGCTCCCCGCTCGCCGGATTCACGAACGGAGCCCTCTTTTGTCCCAAACAAAAAGCGATACACGGCAAATTAGCAGGAAATCCATCGTTGTTGATTTGGCAGCGGCCCGGCGCACTTTTGTCCAAGCGATTCAGCACCGCTGTGCCCAAGCAGCCACGAGAAAGATGCGGCAGACAAGAGGAGCACCGCATTGATTTTACCACGCATGATCGCCGTCCAAAACAGTGGGTTTTACTGGAATATCCGGTAACGCATCCGTTGCCTCAATAGCTAATCCGGCGGCGTGTAAAAGCGATAACCGACACCGGTTTCCGTATGAATGTATTTTGGCTGAGACTGGTCAGGCTCAATTTTTTTGCGCAGTTGATTCATATAAACACGCACGTAGTGGGTTTCAAAACCATAGCTGGCTCCCCATGTCTCCTTCAGAAGTTGCTTGTGGGGCATAACCTTACCGGCATTTCGCAGCAGTACCAATAGCAGGCGATACTCATGTGGCGTTAAATGTACAACCTTCCCGGCCACGGAGACTTCGCGTGAATCCAGATTCATGCTGATATCCCCCACTGACAGCAAGCCTCGATCAGGCTGGTGGCTATTGGCGG
>DAHXLH010000111.1:0-4023 GCA_027366115.1 Phycisphaerales bacterium | reverse complement strand
TGGCCGTGGCGAGATCAGCGGATCAGTTGCGGCTTGAAAATAGCTAAGCGTTTGGAGCCAATGAATGCGCACCGGATCAATACGACTCTTTAAGATTTTCGGTATCACCGTTTATCTGCATATTTCCTGGTTTCTTATTTTACTTTTTGAAATGAGTTCCCGCGGGCATTATTACTCCAATGAATTTTGGCAGTTTCTGGAAATCGTGGCCCTATTTGGCATTGTGCTGATACATGAATTCGGCCACGCCTTGGCGTGCCGATCGGTGGGGGGAAGCGCGGACACGATTATTCTTTGGCCTTTTGGTGGTTTTGCCTATGTTTCTCCACCTTGGCGACCGGGAGCCATGCTTTGGAGCATTGTAGCCGGGCCGCTGGTAAATGTGATTTTGATTCCCATTACTGTGGGCATATTCTGGCTGACCGTGGCCCCGCACCTGGCACTGACGCCGCATAATTTTCTGGAGTTGCTGTTCAATACACCCGCCACGGCCGGCAACCTGGGCAGGTTTTTGTCGCGGGTGGTGCTGATCAATATTGTTCTGCTGATTTTTAATATGCTTCCGGTGTATCCGTTGGACGGCGGAAAAATTCTGTGGTCACTGCTTTGGTTTGTTACGGGAGAGGGTCTGGCGTTACGCATCGCATCGGTTGTGGGGTTGTTGGGTTCCGGACTGCTGGCGCTCTGGGCGTTTAAGAGCGGCCAAATTTATATGATGGCTATTTCGGCGTTTTTGATTTTTGAAGCGGTCAATGCGTATCGCCAATCAACGCGGCTGATGACGATGAGTAAAATTCCCCGCCATTCGCAGTACCGTTGCCCCAATTGCGAGCAGGGTGCCCGGGTTGGCGCTTTCTGGACGTGCGCCAATTGCTCAACGCATTTTGACATGTTTGCCTCCCATGGGCAATGCCCAAACTGCCATGCGTCGTTTATGAATACGGAAATTCAATGTCCGGAATGCCGCGCTGTTTCCCCGGTTTCCCACTGGTTCGCCGCGGCCACGGTAGACCCCATTGAACCGCCCAAAGCCTGAGCCTTGCTTAACAATCGTCCCATAAGAAAAAGCCCACAGATTTTCCTGCCCCGGTCATCTGCAGATTGCCGATGATCTTCAGGTTCACGTCGCGGTGCCTGTGGCACCTGCATGTTGTGTGTTGGTTAAAGGGTGTTGTGCAAGAAGCGCTCGCTTTTTTCACGCTACGGGGTAACGATCATGACGCCGATGGCATCAATACTCCCCATGACGTCGTTGCATGGTGTTGGAGATGAAAGAAATAGCTCAGGCCAGCGCATGGCGTTGTCGGAAGTCATCGGGGCTTTGAGTTATGCGTTGGATCTGACGGAGGGGCTGCCGGCGGGCCATTGTATTCGCGTATGCTGGATCGGCATGAATATCGGTAACCAGATGGGCTTGCCGGTAGAGACACTTTCGCATCTGTATTACACGCTTTTGCTCAAAGACATCGGTTGCTCAAGCAATGCTGCCCGCGTCTGCGAACTATATGATAGTGATGATCTGGAGGTGAAAAGCCGATTCCGCCAAATTGATACGCAAAGTATTTCCCAGCTCACGCGGTTCGTGGTGGGCAACCTGGCACCGAATGCCCCCTTGCGCAAGCGCGTGGGTAAACTCGTACATTTAGCGATTCATGGCAGAGAGCTTTCACGCGAACTTATCACCGCCCGCTGTGAACGTGGTGCCGGCATTGCCGCACGCATTGGTTTTGCCATGCCCGTGGCCGACGGCATTCGTCGGTTGGATGAACATTGGAACGGCGGGGGAAATCCGGGCGGGGCGGAGGGATTGGTTATTCCCATTGAAAGCCGCATCGCCCTGCTGGCACAGGTGGCGGAAGTATTTCATGCGATCAGTGGCCCGAAAGAGGCACTCGAGCAAGTTAAGCGTCGCTCGGGCACGTGGTTTGATCCTGCGGTGGTAAAGGCCTTTGAACAGGTTGCCGCGACAACTGACTTATGGAATATGCTCAAAGACCAGGATCTCGATACGCTTGTGCGCACGCTGGAGCCGCAACATCTGGTGCAATATGTTGATGAGGCACAACTTGACCAAATTGCCCAGAGTTTCGCGGATGTGATCGACTCGAAAAGTCCCTTCACCAATGGCCACAGTCATCGCGTGGCGGATTACGCGTTGGACATTGGTCGGCAATTCGGCATAAAGCCGGCCGAAGCCCGCTGGCTGAATCGTCTGGGATTGCTGCATGACATCGGCAAACTGGGAGTAAGCAATTCTATTCTGGACAAACCGGGAAAACTCAATGATCAGGAATGGGCACGCGTTCGCCTGCATCCGGTTTTTTCTGAGCAGATACTTAATCGGGTATCGGTATTTTCATCCATGGCATTCAGCGCCGGATCGCACCATGAACGCCTGGACGGCAAGGGGTATCCCCGCGGCCTGATGGGAGCGGAAATTCCGCAAGTGGTGCGGATTCTCACCACCGCCGATGTATTTGACGCGTTAACTTCCGACCGCCCGTATCATCCCGGGCGCAGTATCCCCGAGTCGCTGGCGATTATGGAGAAGGACCGCGGCGTCGCTTTTGATCCGGATTGTCTGGATGCGTTGAAGAAGTCTCTGCAAGGCCCCGCGTACCACGCCGCGTGATAATTTGTTGCACAGTGTCCCCGGACATTACGGCGTGACCTCCAGGGGGCATGAGCGTATCAGGCCGGTATCATCGTCAAGCAGCCACGCGATAGGGGGCTGATGCTGCATTGAGCCGGCTGGAATAATTAGATAGACCAGAGCAGGCCAGAGCGCTTCGGCATCGGTGCGGCTTATAACGGCGCTGTAATCCGGATGGGAATGGTAAATACCGACAACAGCATGATGCAGGAGGTCCGCATGCTCTTCAACGCGCCGCCATTCGCGCGGGTCGATGGCATAAGCACGCGCCCGCATTTCCGGAGGGGCATTGTTGGCGGCGGCCACAGCGTATGCTACATGCGTGAGGTGGGCATTACGCTCACCGATCAGAAATCCGCAGGCTTCAAAGGGGTAGTCCCGTTGGGCATGGCCACGCGCGAGTTCCAGCGCACGGCGGGAAATGCGAAATGTTTTTTTCGAGGTCGTCATAAAAGCCGTCTCCTGGCATTTGCAAGCGGGCTGGGCATTCATAGAATATAGACGAAGTTCAATTCACTGTCTCTGTGGTATGGTCGGCAGGAGCGGTAAAAATGGAAACTGGCGCGGTGCAGGATGGATTATCTGACATTCTCCAACTCGCGGAACTGCTGGCCTTAAATCAGCCGGAGCAGGTCGCGTTGGAACATTACGCTCCGGCATTGCTTGAGCACGTCGGCGAATTCACGGAACACTTTTATACGTGGCTGGAAACGGTTCCGGCCACGGCCAAATTAATTTCACACATGCCGGTGGAGCAATTAAACCGCCTGAAGGGTCATCTCGCGGAACATTATCGCAGTATGCTGGCACCCCATATCGACCCGGATCGCGCCGCGGCGTTGGTTGAATTGGGGCAGTTGCATTACCGCCTGGGCGTGTCGATTTCCTGGATTTCCTGCGCGTATGCGGCGTTTGCTCAGGAATTAAATCGAACTTTGCTGGAAATTCCGCCGGAGGATCGAGAAGTTCTCCGCAGCGCACTTTACAAGCGGATGCACCTTGACGAGGGTTGGCATCTCGCGGGGTATCGTCGGGCACACCTGGCGGGAATCGAATTACGCGACGGATTTTATGACGCCCTGCGAATTACCAATCAGGTATTAAGCAGTTCCGCATCCGTATCCACGTTGCTCCGTGCGGCGATTCATACGCTGGAGGAGCGCCTCCAATTGCCCCTGGTGTGGGTGGGAACCGTTGATTCGCACACACACTGGATGCATATCCGCGCGGCGGCGGGCCCGGCAGCGGCTTATGCTCGAAAGTTGCGAATATATAGTTTGCCCACGCAGGCGGAGGGACGCGGGCCGGGCGGCATAGCCTTGGCAACAGGCAAGGTAGTGGTCTCTGATTGGACGAATCCGGATACTTCT
>DAHXLH010000110.1:0-4296 GCA_027366115.1 Phycisphaerales bacterium | reverse complement strand
CAGCGTCTGCTGACGTAATTCAATATCCGCCAGACATAGAACAAAATCATAGCACCAAAGAACCGCGCGCTTACCGAGCGTCGTGGGTTGCGCGGGTTGCAGGTGGGTGTAGGCCAGCACAGGCAGGTCACGCCATTGCTGGGCGAACGTGGCGACGTTATCAATGACAATGGCCAGCTTGCGGGCGACGATATCCAGTGCATCGCGGAGCAGCAGCACATCGGTATTATCCACAATATCCATGGATGTGGCACCAAGATGCAAAATTGCTTTGGCCGCCGGGGCGGCTTTGGCGAAGGTATGTAGATGGGCCATGACATCATGGCGCAGCGTGGCCTCCTGCCGGGCGGCCTCATCAAAATCAATATCATGAATATGCGCCTTCATCTGCGCGAGTTGCTCAGCGGTGATGGGCATACCGAGCTGTTGCTGGGCTTCCGCCAACGCCAGCCAGATTTTTCGCCAGGTGGAAAATTTTCTCTGCGGAGAAAAAACTTCCAGCATTTCAGCCGAAGCGTTACGCGTGACCAGCGGGCTTTGAAAAACGAGCATTTCCGGGGGCGTTTGCATTGATTCTCCATTGGGCCGCTGTTCCGCGTATGCCGCAGGCAGGGGCCATTTGACCCAGGGTCCGATACGCCATCAACCTCAACAAACAGCTCATTGTGTGCCAGCGTATAAAACCATGCAATGTAAATAGTAACACAATATCGGTGAACTGGAAATTTGTGCCCGGATGCAGCCATTTTAAGGGTGTGGCAATAAATCCGGGCAGGCGTCCGAGGTGCGAGTTTCCAAGACGAACCATTCTCTCAGCGCCGGCATTTATGCCGTCGATTTCGCTACCCGCCGGGAAATATCGCCACACCCCCAAGTTAGCGATTGACGAATATCGGCAGTGCGTTGACGTAAAAAGGATGATTGCTAAAGGCGTAATTTCGGTTACAACAAGAGCTTGATGGTTTGCGTGTACCTACATTGGGCAGTAAAACTCGGACGTTAGGGACTTGTTACCTCAGTTCCACAGGGGTTTTTAGGGTGTGCCGATGATTCCAAAGTTGCCGGCAAAAGCCTCACACTTTCAGACGATCGTATATGGAACGAAGGAGTCAGGATGAAAAAATTCACGAATATGTTCCGCACGGCGGATGGGGCTAATTATTGGCTTACATTTGTGCTGGTGACCAGCCTGTTCCTCCTATGGGGGCTATTTAGCGGGATGATTGATGTGCTCAACAAGCACTTTCAGGATTCGTTGCATGTTACCAAGGCGCAGTCAGCGTTGGTGCAGGGTTCCTGGTATGGGGCTTATTTTCTTTTAGCGCTGCCCGGCGGGTGGGTGGCAAGAAAGCTCGGATATCGCGGTGGCATTCTCGCGGGTTTGATCCTGGCACTGGTGGGTTCGCTTTTATTTATTCCGGCTGTGCGGATTCACGCGTCGGAAGTGATCATGTTCGCGGCATTTCTGGCTGCGCTGTTTGTAGTTGGTGCGGGGATGACCTTTCTGGAAACCGTGGCTAATCCGTATACCACCGTATTGGGGCCGGTGGAGTCGGCGGTTTCACGAATTAACCTGGCTCAAAGTTGCAACGCGATTGGCTGGATGCTTGGGCCTATCGTCATCAGCTACTTTATTATGTCCAAAACCTCCGTTGCCAATACCAGCAATAGCGCCATTTATGTACCGTATCTGATCCTGGCCGGTTTGGTTGCCATTTTGATTGTGGCATTTATTGTTTCGCCGGTTCCTGACCTGCATGCGCCGCAGGAAGAGCAAGCGCCAACCCGAAAAACAGAGCATGCGCGTCCCTTGATTAAGGAAAAACATTTTGTACTTGCGGTGGTGGCGCAATTCTTTTACGTGGCCGGACAAACGGGCATATTTAGTTTCTTTATTAATTATGTGAAAGATGATCGATATTCGCCCGCGTTGCCACTATGGCTGGCATCGCGGCTACCGGCGACGATGAAGTTTTCCCATGCCAATCAATGGCACATCACTGAATACGGAGCCGGCATTATGTTATCTGTGGCCTTCGGCTGCTTTCTGGCGGGGCGCATTTCCGGCAGTGCCATTCTGCGATTTGCCAAGGCACACATTACCTTAGGCATCTATGCGGCGATTAACGTGGTAATGATGCTGCTGGTGTATCTGAATCTGGGCTGGACATCTATTATTGCTTTGATGCTGAGCTATTTTTTCATGTCCATTATGTACCCGACGATTTTCGCGTTGGGCATCCGCGGCCTGGGTGAAAAAACGAAACTCGCGGCATCTTGGATTGTCATGTCTATTGTAGGCGGTGCCATCATGCCGTTGTTTATGGGGTGGCTGGCGGATCAATATTCCATGGGGGTCGGATTTCTGATGCCGCTGGGATGTTTTGTATTTATCATGTTCTACGGATTCTTCTGGCAGCGGTTTTTCCGGCAGGACATGGAGCCGGAGGAAACCTCGAAGTAATCATGTCGAGAATCTTCAAATTCCACGAAAGCAAAAGTCAGCCGGGGATATTTATATTACAAGCTCCTCTACATGCTGAGCCAGCCTGCGTTGCAGCGTGCGGACGGAGATTCCGATAGCACGGGCGGCTTTAGTCCGGTTGTTGGAAAATCGCGCCATCGCGGCGTCAATGGCCTGCCCTTCCAGTTGAGCCAGCGTCGGCGGCGTCGCAGCGTCGCCGAGCGGCGCAACTACGCCGGCGTTGCCATCAAGGTTCGTGGCGTTAATGGGATCCACTGCCGCGGTCGTCGCGGCCGCCGATCCTGCCAAAGGTTTGGCGATCTGAGTTGGAAGATCGCTAATGACCAAGGTGGTTTTGGACTCATCAGAAAGCACCATGGCACGCTCGATGACGTTCAGTAGCTCCCGGACATTCCCGGGCCAACGGTAACATTGCAGGGCGGCTAAGGCGGCGGAATCAATAGCGTCTATCAAGCAATGATCTTGTGCGTTCACGCGGTCGATAAAAGCGCGCACCAGCAGCGGAATGTCCTGCACCCGCTCGCGCAGCGGCGGCATGCGAATCGTGATAATATTGAGGCGACAGTAGAGATCTTCGCGGAATTGGCCCTTGGCCACCATCGTCGGCAGATTCCGGCTGGTGGCTGCCAGCACGCGCGTATCAACCTTAATTTCCCGATGTCCACCCAGGGGAGTGACCACCCGGCATTCCAAAACGCGCAGCAATTTGGCTTGCAGCGGCAAGGAGCAATCGCCGATTTCATCGATGAATAATGTGCCGCCCTTCGCGGCTTCGAAATGGCCGGCACGCGCCCCAGTGGCCCCGGTAAAGGCACCTTTTTCATAGCCAAATAATTCGCTTTCTATCAGGGATTCAGGCGTGGCAGCGCAATTCATGGCGATGAAGGGGCCTGCGTTGCGCGGAGAATTTCGGTGGATAGCTTGCGCCGTAAGGTCTTTGCCGGTTCCGGATTCTCCTAAAATCAGAACCGTGCTGAAGGCGTGGCTGGAGCAGGCGATCAAATCGAAAACTTCCAACATTGCCGGTGAGCGACCTATCATACCCTCTTTAGAAGCAACCACTTCTTTCATGGGTTCGGCCTTTTCTTGCTGTTGGCAGGCCTGTACCAGTCCCATGAGTTTAGACAGTAGAAGTTTGGCATCCTCAAGCGTGTGCCTGCCGTGAGGCCCTCCAACGGCGATGGCTTCAAGCAGAGACGCGGCGGACTGCGTTTCATGAATCTGGGGCACCGGCGTTTCGGGAAAATAAGTCTTCCCGTGAGAGCTAATATCCATGCCTGGAAGGTCGCCGGAAATCAGGTGAGCGATCACGCAGTCGATCCCCGCTTCGACAAAACGCATAGCCTTTTCGGCAGAGTCCGTCAGTTTGACGTTGTACCCCGCATGGGTCAGAAGACTCTCGAGTGCAGCCCGCTGCGTGGGATTGTCTTCAATTACGAGAATTTTATATTCATCGGTGGTCTTCATGTCTTGTGTGCTCCAAACTGTGCGGCTTGGAATACGTAAACTGGCGACCGATACTCGAACACAACGGGCTGGTGCATCGTTCCCATCTTGACCCGCAAATGGAATGAATTTACATCTGCTGCGCCGATAATGCGAAAAGCCGGGAATACCATTTTGCAAGGGTATTCCCGGCTGGTCAAAATCAGATCATGTATTCATCATACTGAATCCATTCATTGTGAACACCTTTAGAGCGCTTTGTGGCGAAACTTCAGGCCGCCAACCACAGCCATGCCGGTCAACGTCAGAAGCGTGGGCCAAAATGCCGCAGGAAGCGGAGCCGCACCCGTCGGTACGACACCAAG
>DAHXLH010000109.1:0-5174 GCA_027366115.1 Phycisphaerales bacterium | reverse complement strand
CGGCCGTTACATCGTCTACAATTATTTCACTCATGCTGTGCGCCATCTTGGCACCGGGCAAGCCCTTAAAATTAATCTGCATTCCAATCAATGGCAATATGATATCGTCGCGCCGCAACAAGCCGACGGCATGGCCCTATTTGGTGATCTGCACCAATTCGTGCCAATGGGCCGCCAGAGAATCGCCAAGGCTGTCGTACGACAGGCCAACGTGAAATTGACTGTGATTGTTGCGAAGGGTGAAAAGTCGGTTGCCATCAGCGGATACAGTAAGCACGGCATTTCAGCATCCATTCACGGAGGATCAGTCTCCACAAGCGCCGACGGCCATACCGGCCTATTTACCGTCACGGTAAGCCCCAGCCCCAACACCCCGGAACATAGGGAATTTCATAAAGAGATACAGAAAATGGTCGTGAACCTTTCCAATCGCTGAATTATCGCCGATTGCTTTTGCGCTGCAGGTAAAAATTTTTGCGCTGTACGTAGTGGCGGGAGTTCTAGTCCGTAGTAAACTAAAGGACCAAGGCGGGGCGGCAGGCTCCTGGGCGTACAATGTCCGGGGGCTCGATTATCGGCCGCAGGCGGAAAATGGGAGAGGTTGATAACTTGCGCGGAATGCGGGCGGATCTGCACGTTGTTATAACGCCAGCGCTCCTCGCCATTACCGCTTAAAGGCTGGTAAAACTGTCGCCTTATCAACCGGGTTGTGTCGATTTAATGGCAAGACCGTGCATGGCCGGTTGAGAAAGCGATTGTAATGGGTGTGCGATATGAAATTCAGACATGGTGCATGGCGGTGGCGACCGGAAGTAAACCCCTCCGTAGCCAAGCGACTTTATCGCTATAGCATTAAAAAAAATGCAGTTCGACTCTGGACACTCGACCGCACTGGAACACAAGGGGCCGATCGGTTTGAAGGAACCATTTTGGCATTATGCATTTCGTCTCCCATGCCTGATGTTGTGCGTGTACAAATTCATCATCACAAACCAGCCGACACGTCACCCGGCGGATTTGATTTAGATTATCAGGCAGTCAGCTCAAGCTGGACTGCGCAGGATCAGCCGACGGAAATTGTTTTAACCACGGGCAATCTGACGGTCCGCATCGATAAAGAAAACTGGGGCGTGCGTTTTCTGGATTCGCAGGGCAATGTCGTGACGCAAGCCGGCCCGGAAAGCCTTGGTTACATGCAGGTTCAGGCCACGGGCGCGTTTATGATGCAGCGGCTGACCATGGCGGTGGGGGAGTGCATTTATGCGTTGGGAGAGCGTTTCGGCCCGCTGGTAAAAAATGGGCAGAACGTGGTCATGTGGAATGAGGACGGCGGCACCGCCAGTGACTTGGCCTACAAGAATATACCCTTTTATCTCTCAAGCCGGGGCTACGGCCTGCTGGTGAATTCTCCGGGGAAAGTGGATTTTGAAATTGCCACCGAGCGCGTCTCCCAAATGCAATTCAGCGTTCCCGGTGAGGCCTTGGATTATTACCTGTTCCATGGACCGGATCTGAAAGATGTTTTAGATAAGTACACCCGGTTAAGCGGCCGGCCGGCGATGCCGCCTGCATGGTCGTTTGGTTTGTGGCTCAGCACTTCGTTTACCACCCAATACGATGAAAAAACCGTGATGGAATTCGTCGATGGCATGGCCCAGCGCGGCATTCCATTAAGTGTATTTCATTTCGACTGTTTCTGGATGAAAGAGCGGCAATGGTGCGATTTTCAATGGGATCGCACGGCATTTCCGGATCCGGAAGGGATGCTCAAACGCCTGAAAGCCAAGGGATTGAAAATATGTGTCTGGATTAATCCCTACATATCCCAGCTTTCTCCGCTGTTTGCAGAGGGGCAGCAGAATAATTATTTCATTCGACGCGCCGATGGCTCGGTGTTTCAGCGCGACGCCTGGCAACCCGGCATGGCGCTGGTGGATTTTACCAATCCCAGCGCGCGACAATGGTATTGCGGTAAGCTGCAGGCATTGCTGAACATGGGCGTGGATGCCTTTAAAACGGATTTCGGTGAATACATTCCGACGGACGCGATCCAGTATTTCGACGGCTCTGATCCGCAGGATATGCACAACTACTATAGCTATCTCTATAACAAGTGCGTATTTGAACTGCTGGAAAAACATCACGGCAAAGGCCATGCACTGGTATTTGGCAGATCAGGCACAGCCGGCATTCAAAAATTTCCAGTTTCCTGGGGTGGAGACTGCGAAGCCACGTTTGAATCCATGGCTGAGGACTTGCGCGGGGGCTTGAGCTTCTGTATGTCCGGACCGGCGTTCTGGAGTCATGATATCGGCGGTTTTAGCGGCACGGCGGATGCGGGGCTGTATAAACGCTGGATTGCATTTGGATTATTGTCCACACACAGCCGCCTGCACGGCTCGGAATCGTACCGCGTGCCGTGGCTGTTTGATGAAGAATCGGTTGCCGTGATGCGGCACTTTACGGCTCTGAAGAACCGCCTGTTTCCTTATCTGTTTTCCGCTGCCTGGGATGCGGCGGAACATGGGTGGCCGGTGTTGCGGGCGATGGTATTGGAATACCCGGATGACCCGGCCTGCCGGTACTTGGACCGGCAGTATATGCTGGGATCATCACTCCTTGTGGCACCGGTATTTCGCGCCGATGGCATCGCGGAATATTTTCTGCCGGCGGGTCGATGGACGGATCTATTGACCAACCGCGTGATCGACGGCGGATGTTGGCGGCGTGAGAAAATGAACTTTATGGAATTGCCGATGTTTGTGAAGGCCAATTCCATTATTCCCGTTTCCAGCGAAACGCAGCGGCCGCCGTGGCTGGTAGATCAGCCATTGACATTGGATGTATTCGAGTTGGATGCTCACGCGGCGCTGGACGTGCGTGTGGCGGCAGGTAATGGGGACAGGGCGGTATTTCATGTGGAGCGCGGTGCCGGTGAAATTGTGTTCAAGTCCGATGGCCACGCCAAAAATGTCGCCGTCGTTCTGCGGCATTGCCGGTCTGTGGCGGGTGTGGTCAATGGCCGGGAACAGCGGGAAATTACCGAAGGCCTGCGCATTGAATGGAACAATACCCGCGAACCTTTGATTGTTACACTGCCCTCATCATCGGGCCAGTTGGAGCGCCGGCGGTTGGCGGATCACAACGGCGTATTGGAACCCCGGCACGGCGGTAACGGCCACCATGGGCACACCTGACGACCTGCGCCGGACTTCAATTAACGGATTTATTTAATTAAGATCTGAATTTAAAGCCTTTTCAGGAGACGGCGCCGTGACGAAAAACATAGTAGTGTCGAATAATAGCAAAGCAAAGCGAACCGACAATAATATTTCCCGGCGAAGTGTGTTGGCCGGTGCCACTGCCCTGGCTGCGATAGAGACGTTGGGCGGTCGCTGCGGTGCATCGGCTGTGACAACTCACAGAACAGGTGATGGAGCGCTACAAAAATCAATTCGCTACCACTGGACCAATGTTGCCATTCATGGCGGCGGCTTTGTGGTGGGCATTATTCCGCATCCGACCGTGCGCGGACTTATCTACGCCCGCACGGATGTGGGTGGGGCGTATCGCTTGGACCCCGGCAGCAATCGTTGGACGCCCATTACTGATTGGGTTGGTGGGCCGGATTGGTATCTTTCCGGAATCGAAAGTGTTGCGGTTGATCCAACCGACGCCAACCGCGTGTATATCGCCGCCGGTATGTATAGTCAGCCATGGGCAAAGACCGGCGCTATTTTGCGTTCAACGGATCAGGGGAAAACGTGGCAAAAAACCAATTTACCCATCAAACTCGGTGGAAACGAAGCCGGCAGATTTAATGGTGAGCGTTTGGCGGTAGACCCTCACTACCCGGCCACGCTTTTTTTCGGTTCCCGGCACAATGGCCTGTGGAAAAGTGCGGACCATGGCGAATCATGGCATCAGGTAAAAAGTTTTCCACTTCCACGGGATACCGCCGGGGTGGGTACGGTTTTCGTCATTTATGACGTGCACACCGGTAAACGCGGCCAACCCACGCCGATCATCTATGCCGGCGCGTCAACGCCGCACGGCGGCATGTACCGCAGCACCGATGCCGGAGTCACTTGGCATAAACTCCCCGGGCAACCGCTTGGCCTGCGGCCCAACCACGCAGCATTAGCCGCCGATGGATCACTTTATATCAGTTACGGTAAACAACCCGGCCCCAACACCATGACAGATGGTGCCGTCTGGAAATTTAATACCCATGACGGGAAATGGACCGATATTACACCGTTATCCCCGAAAAAAGATCGGCGCACTTTCGGTTATGGAACTGTGGCTATCGATGTAACCCACAGCGGCACCGTAATGGCCGCGACATTCTGCCGCTGGAATGGCGGCGACATCATTTTCCGTTCTACCGATGGCGGCAATCGCTGGACGCCCATAAGCCCCAATCATGGCGGCATCTGGTCGGTAGATTCCGCCCCCTGGTTGAATTTTCATTCACCCCGTCCGATGGTTACAAACTGGATTGGCAGTTTGCAAATAGATCCGCATAATTCCAATCGCGTGCTTTACACCACGGGGTGGGGCATATTTGAAACGATGGATGTCATGGCGTCGGATGCCGGCGGTCCGACCCATTGGAAATTTTACTGCGACGGCTTTGAGGAAACGGTGGTCACGGATTTGATAAGCCCGCCTGCTGGTGCGCATCTGATCAGCACCGTGGGTGATATTGACGGATTCAAGCATGACGATCTGCGAATCTCGCCGCCGGGCGGCATGTTGAATCCGAATTACGGAAGCAATACAGGCATTGATTTTGCCGAGCATGAGCCATCATTTATGGTACGCGTGTTTGGCGGCCGGCCGGTAAATGGCGCGTATTCCACGGATGGCGGAAGCACCTGGACACCCTTCCGACGGGGCCCACGCCACGGCATGTACGGGAAAATTGCCGTTTCACCGGACGCTAAGACGATTGTCTGGACTGCCGCATCGGGACCTTGGAGCGGTCCGACGCGGGTGGCCCACGTCACGCATGATCGCGGTGAATCGTGGAAAACATGCCGCGGACTCAAGCCGGGATGGCACGTTATTTCTGATCGGGTCGATCCCCAGCAATTTTACGCCTTTGATCCGCAGCAGGGGCATATTTATGTCAGCGCGGACGCGGGAAATTCCTTTCATCGCATGAACCG
>DAHXLH010000097.1:0-5259 GCA_027366115.1 Phycisphaerales bacterium | reverse complement strand
CCGCCAGCGCCGGCACCGTATTCGGCTGGCTTTGCAGGGATTTTCGGACGGCCTTGCGTGCGGTGAGAAAATCCTTATGCCGCTTCAATTTGACCTCATCCGTACCACCGATGCGGCCGCGAAAATCAGCCAGAGCCTTTTTTTGTTCCGCAGTGAGCGTTTTTTTTACCGCCATTGCACACCATCCTTCTTAAACTGCCGCCGGAGTCAGGTCCCGCACCAGCCCATCGACCATCGCGTCGTATTGATCAATGCGCCAGCCGTTGACGTTAATAGCCTGGGTGGGGCAGACCGCGACGCATGCTCCGCAGCCTACACATTGGCCGGGATTGACATGGGCTTTTCGGACCGTGCGGCCATCTTTCTGAGTTTCCACCATCACTAAAGCCCCGTCATATTCACATTGCGTGATACAGGCACCGGTGCCTTCACACAGCCGCGTATCAACCTCGGCGACATAGGGATTTAATTCAACTTCTTCCGTGCTGAACATTACCCGGGCCTTGACCGCGGCGGCACCGGCCGCCGCCAATGTTTCCTGAATATTCATCGGTGCCTGCGCTGTGCCGGCCAGCAACACACCATTGACGGATATTTCAACCGGCCGCAACTTGGGGTGAATTTCCTGCAGGAACCGATCTTCACCGCGCGGCAATTTAAGTTGATCCACCAATGTTTCACATGAGCCGGCAGTCATTCCCACCGCCAGCACCACCATGTCCACCTCCAACTCCAGTTGCTCACCCCATGATAGATAATCCTTAACGTCGATCCGCAAGGGCGAAGTTGGCCCGTTGGCATTCGTTACGCTGGGTGGCTCATCGCCGTGATAACGAAAGAACACCACGCCCGCGCGTGAAGCGTTGGTGTAGTAGTCCTCATGGCCCCGACCGTATGCACGAATATCCTGATGCAGGTCATAAACACGGGTGTCGGGAAATCTCTGGCGCACCTGCAGTGCCTGGTTTAATACCGTCGTGCAGCAGGCGCGCGAACAATAGGTATTGATTCGCCCATCGGGCCCGGGTGTATGGACGCCATCGACCTGCCGGCTGCCAACACAGTGAATAAAAGCAATGCTGCGGATAGAGCGCCCCTCATACTGCAGGATTCGTCCCTCCGCGTTTTGTGTGGCCAGGAGCGAATTGAAATCTACCGTTGTAAGAACCGTTGGGTGCTTTTTATAATTGAATTCGCCGTCCGCGGGCACATAAGGTTTAAATCCGGTAGCCATGACAATAACGCCGACCGTGGTATGAATATCGGTCGTCTTTCCGGCTGGGCCGAAACTGCCATGAATACCAACTTCAAAGTTGCCAATGAAGCCGCTTACTTTGGTGACTTTGCTGTTCAGCAATATCTCAATTTTCGGATCGGCCAGCACTTGGGATTCCATTTTGGCGGCCAACTCTGTTGCCGCTTGTCCGGTGGGAAACAGACGGTTAAGGGTGTGTAATTTTCCACCCAGACGATCCGACTGTTCTACAAGCACCACAGAAATTCCGCACGCCGCTAAATCCGCGGCCACTTTCATGCCTGCGGGGCCGCCGCCCACCACCAGCGCTCTGCGGTGATTGGGCAGTCGGATCTTTTCCAAGGGTGTCGCGCGGCTGACTTTTCCGACGGCCGCACTTATAAGCTGAATAGCCTTGGCGGTGGCACCGCGTGGGTCGTGCTTGTGGGCCCAGGAACACTGCTCGCGAATGTTGACCTGTTCATATAAATAGGGATTCATCTTGCTGCGTACCACCGCTCCCCGGAATGTCAATTCATGTAGAAATGGCGAGCAGGATGCCACCACCACCCGATCCAGCTTTTCCTGTTTGATATCATCACTGATGGTCTGCTGCCCGGGATCCGAGCACATAAACGTGTGAACTTTGGAGACCGCAACACCGGGAATCAGCCGACAGATCTCGGCGACATGCTCCGTATCGACAACATCCGAGATATTGCCGCCGCAGCGGCAGATATAAACTCCAACTCGCGGCGTTGTGGGAACCGCGGCATCCTGCGCGACATTTCTATTCACGTTGTCCATGGTCAACCTCTTTTACGCAATGAGTTCCAGCGCTACGGCTCTCCCGGCGTGGTCAAGGCTCGCTCGCTTGCTTAAATAACGGCCCGCTTCCATTGCCGCGGCACCAGCCTCGGCGATACTGTCGACAATGTCTTTGGGGCCGGCGGCGGCACCGGCGACAAATATTCCTGGAACGTTGGTAGCACACGGAG
Source organism: Phycisphaerales bacterium (assembly GCA_027366115.1). Lineage (GTDB taxonomy): Bacteria > Planctomycetota > Phycisphaerae > WQYP01 > WQYP01 > JAMDCX01. The sequence continues at coordinate 3,027 of DAHXLH010000097.1, read as the reverse complement.
AAACTGGATCGGGTGTGGCGACAAATCCGTCGCCGGCAATCTGCACGGGCGACAGGGTGGTGGGATTCCATTGCGGTATCATTCCCTGCGCCAGAACCACCATGTCGTGCCGCTGTTTGCGAACGCAGTCCTGCGGTTCCTCCGTGTATTCCACATGCACCAGCAGATCATCCTTATCCACAGGGTCAATTTTGGAAACTTTGCCGCGGACGAAGTTAATGCCCATGGCTTTGGCATTCTGATAAAACTGCTCATAGCCCTTGCCGAACGCGCGAATGTCCATGTAATAAATCGTGATGTCCGCGGTTGGCAGGGATCCGGACAGCAGCATGGCCTGCTTGATGGCGTACATGCAGCAGACCCTGGAGCAATAGGGTACACCGATGCTCTGATCACGTGATCCCGCACACTGGACAAAGGCAATCGATTCCGGGATTTTGCCGTCCGAGGGCCGAAGCACGCGGCCATAGGGTCCGTGCGGTGCCAACAATCGTTCAAGGGTGAGCGGGGAAATAACATTCTGATTCCGGGCCGCACTATATTGCGGTTTGACGGTTAAAGCGTTGAGTTGAAAGCCGGATGCCACGATAACGACGTCCGCGTGGATGGTTTCCCGGCGAGGCTGCTGATCAAATTCAATGGCATCGGTCGGGCAGGCCCGGAGGCATAATCCGCACGCCAGGCAATAATCCGCGTCCAAGACCGCCTTTTGTGGAATGGCGTTGGTAAAGGCCACGGAAATAGCCCGGACCGACCCCAGCCCCTGTTCAAAACCATCCGGATATTCGGTATCGCAGGCATATTCACACAATCGGCAACCAATGCACTTGTCCGCGTTCACGTATGTAGGCTTACGGGTCAGCACTACCGTATGCCCCTCCGGACCAGGGCGGATGGAGTTTACTTCTGTGTACGTCAGCAGTTCAATATTGTCATGATGCGCGGCGGCGGACATTTTGGGTGTGGTGATGCAACTGGCGCAATCCAGTGTCGGATAGACTTTGCTTAAACTGATCATCCTTCCACCGATACTGGCCTGCCGCTCCACCACGGCTACTTTGTAACCCTGATCGGCGAGATCCAGAGCCGATTGCAATCCAGCGATTCCACCGCCGATGATCACCGCATCTTTATGACGTTCTTGGTCCGCGGTAGCTATCATAAACGACACACCTTTCTACATCGGAAACCGCATTTACTTTTTACGCGGCGTGAACCTGCAAGGCTTCGCGCATCTCCAAACGCGCCGTCTGCTGCAACTGCGCGGCTACCGTTTTGTTCACCGGCCCCAATGCGCGGAGTTGTTCATCCAATTGTCCAATTTCTTTCAAATACGCCTTGATACAGACCGTGCAGATAGCCGTCAGACGGATCCGTTGTATTTCCAGTCCGCCGGTTTTCATGCGGGTGGTCAGCCGGTCGATACGCGCTGCCAAGCGGTCATACGCGCCGCGGTATGGACAGTCTGAACCGCACGCCGCGATCATTATTCCGTCAATCCCTTTGGCATAACAGCGCAGGTAGAAGTCCTCGGGGAACACCACCGGCGACGGCACGCGGAATACATAGACATTAGCGCCATATTCCAGATGGGCTTTGCCCACCGCATCCGCTCCGGGATACGCGCAGGCCTCCGTGGCCAGCACCAGTATTTTCGGATTGAACTTATTTTCGGATAACATTTTCCGCTCCTTGCCATGCCGGGCCGGGGGTATCGAAACTATTTTTTCCGGCATACAAACAGGCGATCATGGCCATCGGCTTGAATAATGCCGAGAAACTCGTGGCCGATTTTCCCGGCCCAGGCCGCGATGTCTTTTCGCGAGCCGACATCATTGGACTTCACTTCAATGATTTGGCCAACCTTGACGGCGCCGATTCCCTTCTTGGCTTCCAGCAGCGGCCCCGGGCACGCCGTTCCGCGCGCGTCGATAATTCTATCGGGGACAACCTTCGCCAATACTTCCGTATCCATATAAAACTCCTTTGTAATGTACCAACTGCTGTCGCCCACACGGCGACGAACGCTTCCGATCAGCGCTTATGCCGTTATGGCTGATCGCCTCTTTATCCGGACCGCCCCGCATTGCGATGTCTGATTGGTCGCCATTTCCAAGGCATCGGCCGCCAGATTGGCCGCCTGAACGAATCGTTTATCTGCGATGTAATAATAGACGTGTCGTCCGGCCCGCCGCGTCTTGACCACACCGACCTGCCGCATCACACGCAGATGCTGCGAAGCATTAGGCAGTGTGATGCCGGTTTGAACGGCAATCTGCGACACCTGGCGGGGGCCGTCTTGAATCGAACAGAATATCCGCATCCTGGTGGCATTGGCCAGGGCACTGAAAAATCTTCCCAGTCGTTCGCACCGTTGATGATGATTCCATGCCTGCGACATACATATCCTCGACATAGTGATGATTGCAGAACTCTGCAACCATTGACTTCATCATAGAAACGGCGGAATCGCTGTCAATGCCTGTTGGAGCATTATTGTCACGGTTGGCGATGTGTATGAAATACAGGAGCGGGTGTTGTCGGGCAAAATACAAGATGGCGCGGATGCAAGAAAAGGCCCATATATCAAGGTGATGTGCATTATTGAATCGGCATGAGCCGACGCTTCTAAGAAGCTTGCTGACCTGTCGCTAGGACAATTTCCTAACGCGCAAAGCGGAACTTCGCTTAAAGGCTTTGCGGGAGAAACGCTTAAGGCACAGGCATAGTGCGAACGTTACCGTAGTGTACGTGCGATTCGTCTTCAAGCGATATAGGAGAACGAACATGCAGTGAAAACATCGCTTATCGGGAATCATGGCCTTGGCGATGACCGCGATAGCTACGGACAATCAAGCGTACGCCACTCTACATCAACTCATCGGCATCGGCCAGTACCAGATGGGTATGGCCGGCGCGGTGGTCGCGGCACCCGGAGATCCCATGACGGCGATCACCAACCCCGCGGGATTGGCGTGGGTGCGGCCGCAGGCGGCGTTTTCCATGGAAGGTTTTTTCCCTGAACGC
>DAHXLH010000089.1:0-14040 GCA_027366115.1 Phycisphaerales bacterium | reverse complement strand
GGTATCAGCACGATTCGGAATGCCGGGTCGATATAGATTGATGAATGGTGAACCAAGTGTTTTGTTCATGACATCCACGCCCGTAGCCTGTTCAAAAGCGCGAATATTGCGCCCTTCACGCCCGATGATGCGGCCTTTCATATCGTCGCTGGAACGGTATATTAAACGTCTGCAGGAACTTGAAGGCATTGCCACGAGTTTCCCGCAAGTGCGTCAGGCGTTTGCCATTCAGGCCGGCCGGGAGGTGCGGGTGATTGTCGATCCTGAAAAGTGTGATGACGCCAGTGCCCGCCTGATTGCCCGGGAAATTGCCAACCGCGTGCAATCTGAACTGACGTTTCCGGGCGAGATTCGTGTAACGGTACTGCGGGAAATACGGGCGGTAGAACTGGCACGATAAATGGAATGCATCTATGGCCGGCGAATCAGCACTATCCACAAGCTCCTTGCCGTCTCTGGATTCGCCGGTCCAATTTGCGCTGGGCGTGGGGCCTAAACGAGCGGAGGCGTTTCGTGCCTTGGGCGTGGAAACCTGCGGCGATCTGCTGGAGTTTTTTCCGCGTGATTATGCCCAGTCTCAGGGACATGTGCCGGTGCAGCAGTTGCAAAGCGGTCAACTGGCCACCGTGGAGGGAGAAATTATTCAGACGCGCGCCGTGCGCCGCCGCCCCTCGCGTTTTGAAGCGCTGCTGGAAGACGCATCGGGTCGTTGTGTGTTGACCTGGTTTAATCAAATGTTCATGGCTGAAAAACTGGTCCCCGGTGTGCGCGTTCGGGCCGGTGGAAAAGTAACATTCTTTAATGGCCGAGCGCAAATGCTTCAGCCTCGTATCGATTTGATCAAGGATGACACCGCGCCGGCCCAGGCTCCGAATTTACAACCCGTTTATCCGGCCAGCGGCGATCTAAGCAGCCGCGTCATCGGTTCGATTATAGAAAAAAATATTCCACTGTTACTGCCGCATATTCGCGAGTGGATTGCCGGTGACCAGTTGGCTTCTCGGCGATTGATTTCGCGCCGTAAGGCCTATGAGCTTATCCACCGCCCGGGAGCTTGGAAATTTGTCCAGACCGCCCGGCATTCTCTGGCGTTTCATGAATTTTTGCTGCATCAGTTGGCGGTGGGCATGAAACGCCACCAGCAGCAACAACTGGAAAATGCCCAGGCTCTGCGGACGGATGATGTGGTGGATAAGCGCATCCGCGCTTTGCTACCATTTACCTTGACGGCGGCGCAGGAAAAGGTGATCAGCCAATTACGGCACGACCTGGCCCAGCGCCATCCGATGAATCGCCTGGTTCAGGGAGACGTGGGCAGCGGGAAAACCGTTGTGGCACTCTATGCCATGCTTTCAGCCGTTGCCGCCGGGGGGCAGGCGGCTCTGCTGGCTCCGACGGAAGTTCTGGCGCAGCAACACGTTTTTTCTCTGGAACAATTCCTGGCGGGAAGCCGGGTTAAAATTGCCTTGCTGACTGCCGCTGTTCCGGACGCGGCGCGTAAGAAAACGTTGGCGGGCATTCAGGATGGCTCCATCGGTCTGGTGGTGGGTACACACGCTATTTTAGCCGATGCGGTGCAATTTCAGAAACTTGCCATGCTGGTGGTGGATGAGCAGCATAAATTCGGGGTCCAGCAGCGCGCGGTGATTCGTGGCCGCTATGCCGCCGTGCACACGCTGGTGATGACCGCCACGCCGATTCCCCGTACGTTGGCCATGGCGGTGTTTGGCGATCTGGATGTGTCAACGATTGATGAATTGCCGCCAGGCCGGCAGCCCATCGCGACGCGCGCCCTGCCGGCCAGCCGGCGCGCGGAAGTCTATGCCTACCTGGTTAAGCAGGTGCACGCAGGCCGGCAGGGCTATGTGGTGCTGCCGGCGATTGATGAAAACGCTGCCGAATTACGTGGGGCTGTGCGGACCTTTAATGAGCTTAAGGATGGAGAACTGGCGAATTATCGCGTGGGACTTCTGCATGGGCGGATGGAGGCCCCGGACCGGCGAGCGGTCATGGAGCAATTCCGGACCGGTAAGCTGGATGTCCTGGTTTCCACCAGTATTATTGAAGTCGGCGTGGATGTCCCCAATGCGACGGTCATGATTATTGAACACGCCGAGCGTTTCGGTTTAGCTCAGTTGCATCAGCTGCGCGGGCGTGTGGGGCGGGGCAGCCATAAATCCGCCTGCATTCTGCTGTTTGAAAATGACCCGCCGGAACCGCCGCCGCGTCTGGCGGCCATGATAAAATATTCCAGCGGATTTGATATTGCGCAGGAAGACTTGAAAATTCGGGGTATGGGCGAAATTGTTGGCGAACGCCAAAGCGGTCGCCCTGATATGCTTTTCCCTGATCTGCTGCTGGATCCGTTTTTACTTCCGGCAGCACGTGAAGTGGCACAGGCCATTATTAAATCGGACCCGCACGTCATTGCGGCGGAAAATGGCGAATTACGTCGGGAATTATCTGCCCGTTTCAAAGAGGCGCTGACTTTAGCTGATGTGGGGTAAGAAGACTCGCAAAAAGCTGATCCACCTCTGCATGTCCCTGGAAACCGGAATGCTCTGCCGGAAATGCTTTGCATTGAATCCAACGGCAACGAACGCTATTATTATTAAAAGAATTCCTGCTGCCAATTCGTCCGTTGGGACAATAGTACATCCTGCGGAAATTAGTTTTCGGGAATTCATGCAGCGCAATGCCTTGCCTTGCCATGATCACTTTTGGCTGGGCAGATCGGAGTAGCGGCCATGAACGTATTATTGCTTTACCCGGAATTTCCCGAGACTTTCTGGAGTCTCAAACATGCCTTGCGATTTGTGCGAAAGCGCGCGGTCATCCCTCCGTTAGGCCTCTTGACCGTCGCCGCGATGCTGCCCCCGCAGTGGAATAAACGGATGGTGGACTTGAATGTCCATTCGTTGTCAAACGCCGACCTGGCCTGGGCCGACCTTGTAATGATCAGCGGCATGGTCGTACAGCGCGAATCAGCCAAGGCTCTGATAGCCCGTTGTAAAGCGGCCGGCCGCACCATTGTCGCGGGCGGACCGTTGTTCAGCTACGAATATGAACTCTTCGATCAGGTGGACCACTTCGTACTCGATGAAGCGGAATTGTCGTTACCACCATTCCTGGCAGATTTGCAACAGGGAACGGCTCGGCGATTGTATCGCGCCCAGGGCTTCGCCGATCTTCACACGACACCGGTTCCGCTCTGGGAACTGGCGGACCTTCGCTATTACGCCTGCACCGGAATTCAGTTTTCGCGCGGTTGCCCCTTCGACTGTGATTTTTGCAACGTGACAGCCATGTTTGGCCGCCGTCCACGCACCAAGACCTCCGCCCAAATACGCGCTGAACTCGAGACGCTCTATCGGTGTGGATGGCGCGACGGTATTTTCTTCGTTGATGACAACCTGATCGGCAATAAGCGAGAACTCAAGCATGACTTGCTGCCAGTGCTGGTCCAGTGGCAAAAGGAACGTGGCCCCTTTACTTTCAACACTCAGGTTTCAATCAACCTGGCCGATGATCCGCAACTGATGGCCGCTATGGCGGGGGCGGGTTTTGATACCGTCTTCATCGGCATTGAAACACCGGATAATTCCAGCTTGGCGGAATGTTCAAAAAGCCAGAACCGTAATCGAGATCTGGTGGCGGATGTAAAACGTCTCCACCGCGCGGGACTTCAGGTGCAAGGTGGATTTATTGTAGGCTTTGACAGTGATCAGCCCAGTATTTTCCAGCGGCAAATCGACTTCATACAGAACAGCGGAATCATGACTGCCATGGTGGGGCGGCTTCAAGCCATTCCAGGCACCCGGCTCTATGCGCGGATGAATTTGGCACACCGCGTCATCGGAACCGCCACGGGCGATAATGTGGACGGAACTTCCAACATCGTGCCGGCCGGCAATGAGCAGGCATTACAGCAGGGATATCAGACCATCCTGCGGTCCATCTATTCTTCCAAGCAATACTACCGCAGACTGCGTACTTTTCTTAAAGAGTACCACGCACCGCCCGTGCAGACGCGCTTGACGTTGCGGCGTGTGCTGGCCGGTGCGCTGGCCACCTGGCGACTGGGATTTGTCAGCAAAGAACGCTTTGACTACTGGAGAATGCTGCTCTGGACGAGCTTGCATCGGCCACGAAATTTGCCGTTGGCTATTCAACTGATTATCTGCGGTTACCACTACCGCCGAATCTCCGAACGGCTGGTTCCGGGAGGTCTGAAATCCTGAAAAGCACCGCATCGGCCTTGATGGCCGCTCACCGCAGTCCGTCGGCACCGAGGTTGGCGACCCGCGCCGGATTGGAAATACGTAACTGCGCCGGAAAAGTATAGAGCGTACCGTAGTGAATCTATTCGCTGGCATTCTTAAAAATCCATGCGATACTATTGAGGCGAATGAATGACCGCTCTGTCCGGCGGTGCCGGGCATAAGGGGCAAGTGTCAGCAGGGGTATGGGTTGCAATCGACGCGCCACGGAAAATGATTTCCCGAATTCTCTGTAAGGTTGATCGCCGTGGGTGAATCGTGCCACTGGGCGATGACCCATAACGATCCGCAAGTAGCGATTAGCCGGACGCTCAAGAGGTAAAAGAAAAGGAAACTCTTCGATGTCAAAGAACAGGAAATTTCACATAGTGCCCTCCGCGCCCAGTAGCATATCGGATTGTTTAACGATCAGACGAGAGCGATTATGTTGGGGTAAGGTTGTCATAGCCTCACTATTGGTCTTGGCCGTCTTGATCCTGGTGCCACACAGCGCTGCAGCTTCGCCGCGGTCGCGCATGAACTTGGATTTTCATTGGCGGTGGCATCGGGCGAGCAGCCCATCTCCCGTTTCGGCGGTCAATGCCTCCTGGCGCAAAGTTCAGATTCCCAATGATTATATTGTCCGGGGCAAATTTTCTCGCCACGCCAACAGGGGGCACGGATCGCTGGCGGTTTATCCCGCCTGGTATCAACGCACTTTTACGCTGCCCGCTTCGGATAAGGGTAAAATGCTATGGCTCTATTTTGAAGGCGTATACCGCGATGCGCATGTCTATATCAATGGCCGCCTGGTGGGCAAACACCCCGGCGGATATACCGGCTTTCGCTTGAATATCACAAAGTTTGTTCATTTCAATAAAGCTAATACGCTGGCGGTTTATGTCAATCCAACTTTTTTTGAGGGCTCGTGGTATGAAGGCGGCGGCATTGACCGCAATGTCTGGTTAATTGCCAAACGTCATTTGCATATCACGCGGTACGGTACGTATGTGATCAGCAAGGTGCCGGGGCCTATTCATTATGGCTCAGCGATGGGGGATCATGCCGATGCGAATTTGACGATTCAAACCACGGTTACCAATGCTCGCTCTCATGCCGCGGTATTTTCGATTGTTTCAACCATTCTCAATCCCTCCGGCCACGCGGTAGCCACCGTGCGCACTGCAGAAACGCTTTCCGCGGGGCAGCACGCCACGTTTAATCAGCACACCTCCCTGGCGCATGCGGCTCTGTGGAGCCTGCATCACACCAATTTGTACAAACTCCATACAATCATCGAATCCGACGGCAAAACGGCGGATGCCAAATACACCACCTTCGGGATTCGCACGCTTCGCTTTGATCCCGCGAACGGCTTTTTTCTTGACGGCAAACGCGTGGAAATAAAAGGTGAATGCAACCATGCCGATTTTCCCGCCGTCGGCATCGGGGCACCGAATAATCTCTGGTGGTGGCGCGTGATGATGTTGAAAAAGGAACTCCACGCCAATGCGTACCGGACGTCGCATAATCCCGTTTCGCCGGCCTTTTATCGCGCCTGCGATCATCTGGGTATGCTGGTCATGGATGAAAATCGCCATCCGACCGATACGCAGAATCCCAAAGCTGCTGTGGGCGAGCCTTACAACAATATGTCAGCCATTAAGTTTCTGATTCTCCGCGACCGTAATCACCCCAGTGTGATTATGTGGTCCATGTGTAATGAGGAATGGAAGATTCAGGCTACCAAATATGGCGAAAAAGTTTTCCGCGCGTTGATGCATGAAGTCCATAAATATGACCGCACCCGGCCGATTACCTGTGCCATGAATGGTGGTTATCCGCATGGCTTTACTCATGTGGAAAATTTGCAGGGCATCAATTACCACCCCGGGGCTTATGCGTGGATGCATAAACTGCTGCCGAACCTGCCTATTTTCGGCAGTGAAATCGGCAGCACTTGCAGCGATCGCGGCGTAGTGGTAAGCAATAAAAGCAAGGGGCTGGTGAGCCAATACACCATGCACACAAACTGGTCGCAATACGCTTGGGATACCTGGAAGCCTATTGCCACACAAAAATTTGTGGAGGGCGGCTTTAACTGGACCGGTTTTGATTACCGCGGCGAAACCACGCCTGACGGCTGGCCGGATGTAAATTCTCATTTTGGGGTATTGGACATCTGCGGCTTTCCTAAGCCCGATGCCTATTACTACAAAGCCTGGTGGGGCAAAAAGCCGCTGGTTTATATCTGCCCGCAATGGAATTTGCCCAAATCCATGATCGGGAAGAACGTGCTGGTTCGCTGCTACGCTAATTGCGACACGGTGGCACTATTTCTTAATGGCAAAAAAATCGGTCAAAAGAAAATGCCCAAATATTGGTATCTGGACTGGCAGGTTCCCTACCAGCCCGGCAAGCTTGTCGCGCGCGGGTATGACCATGGAAAACTCGTGGCCACCTGGACCCAACGCACCACCGGCCCCGCGGTCGGCTTGCGGCTGGTAAATCAATGGCCAAAAATACGGGCCAATGGTGAAGATATTGCTCCTATTGCGGTATCCGTGATGGACGCGAATGGCCACGTGGTTACCAATGCCATGAATCTGGTGCACTTCACCATTACCGGGCCGGGCAGAATTGTCGGCTCGGGAAATGGTGATCCGGCGTGTCATGAGCTTAATCAGGCACATTCCCACAAGGCGTTTTATGGCTATTGCATGGTGTTGGTGCAGGCCGATCGCACGGCGGGAGTCATTCACGTGACCGCGAGAGCCAAAGGCCTGGCCCCGGAAACCATTGCGATTCAGACGGTCGCTCCGCAACGTTAAAAACCGGACGCAAAAATTCGGCTAATCGCTCCGTCAAGCTCCCTGCCGACAGGGTAGGGGGAACCTTGGCCATTCGGTTCCGCGTAAGCGTTGACATGCTTGGTTAGGCGTGGCGGGTTTTTGTCATCGGAAGGGAAAATCATGGATTCTCGCTTCCAACTTTTGACTTTTTTTGAAAGCAGGATCTGCGGTGGATGATGCCTTGTATATTGGTCTGGATCTGGGCGGAACCAACATCAAAGCCGGTGTGCTGGATAGCGCGGGTAAAGTAATCGCCAAAACCAGCCTGCCCACGGGTCGCGGTCCGGACGCAGTGATCGCCAATATGATCGCCGCCGCTGGGCAAGCGGTTCGATCGGCAGGCCTGACACTGGATGTCATCGCTGCGGTGGGTATTGATTCTCCCGGCCCGCTGTCCACTGAAAAAGGTATCGTCATCCGCAGCGCTAATTTGCCCGGCTGGGAAAATGTTCCATTAAGAGATCGTATTTCGGCGGCGTTGGGTAAACCGGCAGTTCTGGAAAATGACGCACGTGCCGCCGCCTATGGGGAATTTTTTGCCGGGGCGGGAAAAAGCCTAAATGTACGCAATATGATGATGATTACCCTGGGCACTGGTGTGGGCGGCGGCATTATCGTCGATGGGCGTCTGATTCGCGGCCACACCGATATGGCGGGGGAACTGGGTCATGCGATCGTCGTGCCGGACGGAGTATTGTGTGGCTGCGGGCAAAAGGGGTGCCTGGAAATGTACACGGCGGCCAGCCGCGTGGGTCAGCGGGCTGTCCAGGCCCTGCATGACCCGGAAGTTACCTCCAGCCTGCGTGATGCGCTGAATCAATTCGGGGAACTTACCGCACGGGATGTAGAAGATCATGCCCGGCGGGGCGATGAGCTGGCTTTGGAAATCTGGAATCAGACTTGCCGCTATCTGGCTGTGGCCTGTATAAGTGCCGTGCATTGGCTGGATCCGCAGATGATCATTCTAGGCGGCGGTATGGCTGCGGCGGGCGAGTTTCTTTTACAGCCCGTCCGGCGGCATTTTGATGAAAATTATTGGAACATGGATCCGCCTGTGGTCGAAATCCGTGCTGCGGAACTCGGCAATGATGCCGGCATAATCGGTGCGGCCGCGTTAGCCCATGCTATGATGCAGGGGCATTGAAATGGAAGGAATGAAATATGTCGGAAAATCCCAAGGTGCTGGCGGTCATATCGGTACAGGGTAGAGATCAAAAAGGCGTGGTGGCAAAATTTGCCACCTATGTGGCTGCCAACGGGATAAACATTGAGGATATGGAACAGCGTGTGGTCCGCGGCATATTTGTCATGGATATGCTGGTGGATCTGCATGATATGGCCATTTCCCTGGATCAACTGATAACCGGATTATTGGATTTGGGGCGGCAGATCGGCATGGAAGCCCGTATTACACTCCGCCAGACTCGTAAGGCCAAGCGCGTCGTCGTGCTGGTGAGCAAAGAACCGCATTGCCTGCAAAAACTGCTGGACCTGAATCGTCAAAATGAACTCAACGGCCAAATCGTTTCAGTTCTGGCCAATCATCCGACGCTGGAGGATGTGGCCCGTGCCGCCGAACTGCCATTTGCCTTTACGCTCTCAGGCCCTGATGAATCAGCAAAAACGCGGCATCGGCAATGGCTTTTTGAAAAACTTAGGTCGCTGGAGCCGGATCTGATTATTCTGGCCCGCTACATGCAGATACTTTCGCCGGAAATCATCGCGGCCTTCCGCTCTAAAATCATTAATATTCACCCGTCCTTACTGCCCTATTTCCCCGGCGCCAATCCCTATCGGCAGGCCTTTGAAAGCGGCATGCGCGTTACAGGATGTACCGCTCATTTTGTCACCGAGGAACTCGACAAAGGCCCCATCATCCTGCAGGATGTTTTCCATATTAATGTCGGTGTGGATCAGGCCGAGGATGTCCGCCAGCGCGGTTTGGAACTCGAAGCGCAAACCCTGGGCAAGGCGGTAAAATATTTCCTCAATGAAGAACTTATCGTCGTAGAAGATAAAGTGGTTTTCAAGCCCGGAATAAGCTCATTTCATAAAGTCAAAGAAAATGCGATTCCCCGAAATTAATGTTGATGAATAACATTTACCTCGACGCTCGATGGGTAGCCGCCGGCTGTGTTTTTGCGGTAGGCCGCGTAATGCCATAGCTGTGCGGCGGAAACCGCAAAGATTCAATCCAGTCGATGATTTTGCTTTCGCCAAATCTAAGTGGCATGGGGCCTTTTTTCCCTGGATGGGCATACGCTTGGAGTTCTCTGGGTTGCAGATATTGCAGCAGCAGAGACATGCGGGGATTATCTAAACTAATCAGGGGCATGTGCTTGTAGCTGAACCGTGTAAGGGTGAGAAAATTGGTGTAGGTTTTCAGGGTATTGTTGCTGCCCTGATCCCCATATATCCGGAAGCCTGGGGCGTTTTGTCCGCGGTGGCAGCCCACGGTTCCGCAGCTTTGCAACACAATGGGCTGAATATCCGTGCGGAATATTTTCAGCACCTGGGGATCGCTTTTAATTTGAACCTTGTCCCAATACTTTTGTGTACCCAGCCGACGGATCAGATAAATCTGTCGTTTGAAATTATTCGGGCTGATAAATTGCTGATAATCCTGCAGTGTGAGCGTGCGGCTTTGAAAGACAGGATTGCGCAAAATATCATTGCGCCAGAACGCCGGAAGCGTTTTACGCGGGTGCAGAATGGTTCCCTCAATCGGGGCGGTTTCATGGCGCTGTAGCTGCCAGAATCGAATCTTGTAAACATCCTTCATCGTCAGGAGTCTTTGGCCGCCGGCCGTGGGTGCCGGTGTTGAGCGTTTCGCGGAATTGCCTTGCTGTACGGCTGTGTTGACATTTCCTGCCCCGGATTGCCGCTTTAATTGAGATTCAATGAGATTCTTCAGCAATTGTGCATTCTGAAAGTTGGGTTTTATTTTCAGTGCTTCGTTGACCTGCTGCAGGGCCTGCGCGTACAGGTGGTTGTTGAACAAATATTGCGCCATGCGCTGGTGGCCGGCGGCATCAGTCGGCTTAATCGCCGCCTCACGCTGCTGAATTTGCGTGGCCATCGCGGGGGTTTCCTGCGCGTTGGCCGATGCGGCACACATGAAGGTCATGGTACTGACTATACCTGCTGCCGCTGTAAAAAGAGGAAATCGGATGGAGTATTTCATGGCCAGGATTCCTTTCTCCTTGCCCGGGTTTGCACGCCCGGAGCCGTTGATGTTTCCAATCGGGCCACCTGTTTCCCGACGTCCCGTCGCCGGGACTTCCTTTTTGCCGCAAAGCACTATAATCTTGACGTGCTCGACTCACAAGGAAAGTGTCAATGAATACAGCACCTCTGCAACCGGTTGAAGCCTCCCCGCTGGCCGCCCCCCTGGCCGCGTGGCTTAACCGTGTCGTTATTCTCGACACCATGGGGCCTTTTATCTATATCGGCACTTTAAGCGAAATTCATGGACATGTCCTGATTCTCATTGAGGCGGATGTCCATGATTCAACCGATAGTTCCTCCACCAAGGAGTTTTACATCGCCCGTACCCGAGAACTGGGTGTGCATTCCAACCGTGATATTGTAGCCGTGCAGCGCCAGCACGTCGTCTCGATCAGCCCGCTGGACGCTGTTCAGATATAAGCCAATCGCGCCGGGCGAAAGCGTATCGTGCGATTAAATCTTATCCCGCGGCGAACTCAACGCTGCCGCATTGAGCTATGGGATTCACCTTCGCGATGGTGCAGCGGTCGTCACATCGGCGGCGAGGGTTCCTGGGCCGTTGAGGCTCTTGCGACGGCCGGCTCGGCGGCCCCATTTTGTCCGTCATGCCCGAAGAAGCGGTAGTACAGGTAAATATTAACGGTCATGACTCCGGCAAATAAAAAGAAGGGCATCTCTATTTCTGAAAGATCAAATAACACACCCGTGCAGATCATGGCAGCGGATGCGCCCGACAGCCGCGTTACCTGATTCATCGCCAGGGCATGGCCCATGCTTTGGCCTTCCACCCGATTAATAATTGCGGATTGTTGGGCGGGCAGCGCGGCAATTCGCAAGGCCGGCGTTACAAGATAAATAGCCACGCCCAGCCAAAGGTTGTGCCACACCGCCATAACCACCAGCAAAGCCGTGCCCAGGGCCCGGGTAAAGGTGATGCTTCGGACAAAGCCCAGTCGCCGTTCCAGAGCGGGCGCCGCCAAGAGCGCCACCGAGCCTAGAATGCTGCCAATCGCGGTGTAAACGGCCATGCGCGATTTTGACATGTGGTAAACCAGCACGAAAAATGGAATTAGAAACGGCGTAATTAACCCCTGGCTAAATCCGTTGAGTGCACCAGTAATACTAAAATGCCGAATAGCCCGGTTCGATTGCGCTCGCTGCACGCGTGCTGTGGCCACATATTCCGGAACGGTCATAAAGAAAAGTAATACTGTGCCGACCGCTGAAATAATGGCCGCCGCCAGGAAGGTATTGCGCGTTGAAAAATAATGGACCAGCATCGCCCCGCCCGCGCCGGCGATGCCACTTAGAAAGGCCAGCACGGAGTAATAAGTGGTCCGATTCTCAGCGGTGGAAAGTCGGGCGATCACGGAACTCTGCACGGGTTGGGCCGCGCCACCGACCCCGCCGCCCACCAGGGAGCCAGTGGCCGCGAATCCGCCGATAACCGACGCCGCCAGCAACATCGGAAAACTTTGGTTGACGTATACCATCAACGCACTGACCGGAACCATCGCCCCAGTGACCAGCAACGCCCCTTTGTGATCCCATCTATCTGATATATGACCGGCTCCCACGGCCAGAATCGCCGTGGACATAACGCCCACAACATAAATTGCGCCCAGCGCCAGGGAACTTTCGTGCAGGGTGTTAAGCACCAGATAGGGTAATGCGACAATCATCATCCCGCCGGCGATGCTACGGGCTATACGGAACAGGATCAGCAGTGCCACGCTGCCGCGGTAGTTTCCGCGATGCGGTTGGGGAATTGCGGAAAATGCTGTATCTTTTGGGTCGGCCGTCGGTTTCGGCCTTTTTTCTTCTTTCATAGCTGTTGATTATAGCATGGCAGTCAAAAAAAATACTTCGATTATGCAACTATTAAATTTTTGATGCGTGGTAGCCTATGAGAATAATCCGCGGCTGTAACGGGCGTGAACATGCTATACATTCGCAAATTGTGCGTTATACTGTTCTTGAACCGCTTCCAAGCGGCCGAAGGACGCGGTAACCAAAGAGATGACCATGCGAAGTGCTTTGAAAAAGAAACTAAACGGTTCCGTGCCCGCCCGGCCCTCCGCCGCCGAATCGACGGTACAGGCCGCTACGCTGGCCAAAGCCTTTGTGTCCCTGATCCCCCACATGATGGGGTCGCTGCGGCGGCATTTACGCACGGCCGAAGGCGGTGATTTACGCGTGGGCCAATTCCGCATGATGATGGCTGTAGCCCTGTCTCCTGAACTCTCGATTTCCGATGCCGCCGAAGTTATGGGCCTGACGCTACCTTCAGCGTCCAAGGTTGCCGATGAATTGTCCCGGGCCGGCTTGCTGCAGCGGAAGGAAGACCGTCGCGATCGGCGTCGATCACTCTTATCTTTGACGCCTGCGGGCATTGCCGTGCTGCAAAGCGTCCAGCGCGCCGCGGAAGCTCACTTCATTCAGATATTCCAACCGTTGACACCCATGGAGCGGGGATTTTTACTCTGCGCAGCGGAAACCCTGCGGCCATTATTTCGACCGGGTGCCCGGCCCGTGGCTTAAGGCCACCGAACAGTTATGTTCATGTGACTTCAGGTACAGGATTCCGGAGTGCGAAAATGAAAAACGCGTTGACCATCATTGTAATTCTGCTGATTGTGGCAGTCCTTGGTTACTGGGCTTGGGAACACTTCGGAACCGCCTCGGCGAAGCAGGTTATCTATCAGACTGCACCGGTCAAGCAGGGATCTTTGGCTGCTACCGTTAGCGCCACCGGTACCTTAGAACCGCGCGATGTTGTGGATGTTGGTGCCCAGGTTAACGGAACCGTTATTGCCTTCGGTAAAGATGCCAATGGCCACACTGTTGATTACGACTCGCCGGTGAACAAAGGGACGATTCTGGCGCTGATTGATCCTGCCAATTATCAGGCGCAGGTGGCGGTGGCCAAAGCGGCAGTTGAAGAAGCGGTAGCGAATGTAGAAGTGGCCAAAGCCCGGCTTGAGCAATACCAGGCTGCGTATGTCGATGCCCGTGCAGATTGGCTGCGGGCGGAAAAACTCGGAGCCACCGGAACCGCTTTGGCTATTACCCAATATGATGCGTATAAATCCACGTATGACCAGGCCAGGGCCAATGTGACCTTGGGGCAGGCCTCACTGGTGCAGGCGCAAAAAGCGGTAGATGCCGCACAGGCCTCTTTGACTAACGCGAAAATAACGCTTGGCTATTGCACGATCACGTCACCGGTAAAAGGCGTGGTGATTGATCGCCGGGTGGACATCGGGCAGACGGTTGCCTCAAGCTTCAGTACGCCCAGTCTGTTTCTGCTGGCCAAAAGTTTGGAAAAGATTCAGGTGTGGGCTTCCGTTAATGAAGCGGATATCGGTCGCATTAAAGTCGGTGATGCAGCCACGTTTACCGTCGACGCATTTCCCGGCAAGGTATTTCACGGCGTGGTACATCAGGTCCGCCTGAACGCCACCATGGTGCAAAATGTAGTCACTTACACCGTGGTCGTGGATACGGACAACCCCGGCGGAAAACTCCTGCCATATCTCACCGCGCAGACCGATTTCCTCGTGGCTAAAAAAAATAACGTCATGATGGTCCCCAACGCCGCCCTGCGCTGGGTGCCTCTGCAATCAGAGATTCTTCCCTCAGCCCATCACGCAGCCGCCGCCGCATCACCTGATCAGGGCACCATTTGGGTGGAATCGGGA
>DAHXLH010000088.1:0-4124 GCA_027366115.1 Phycisphaerales bacterium | reverse complement strand
GATACCGAGATATGATTGCGACGAAGGTGGTGCGCCAATCTTAGCAGAGGCCGGTGCCGCCGGCCACACCGAGAGCCTCGCGCCGCCTTCGCCGCCGAAAAAATGGGGAATAATGTCAACGCCGCATACGTTGTACATCGCCCGGCTGATTGCCGACCGACTTAAGTCGCACGGTTGGCAAGCGGACGTGTTGACCGGGACGCCGCCTAAATTCGAGCACGAGATGTACGTCGTGATATGTCCGCAGATGTTTGAGCCACTGCCGCCGGGAGAAAAACGCATCGTTTACCAGATGGAGCAATCCGTGAGCGAACGCTGGTTTACGAAAGAGTATCTGCAAATTCTAGAATGCTCGTTGGCGGTTATGGATTACTCCTTGGTTAATCTTGAATTCCTTGCCCGAAGGGGAATCGCTTACCCCCATGTTTATTATCTGCCGGTCGGCGCTCTTTCGGATTATTCCGCAAGTACGGGGCCGGAGGAGAAACGCTATGACGTTCTTTTCTATGGCGACGCCCAGAGTTCAGAGCGGAGGCTCCGGATGCTCGCGGCGTTGAGGAAGGCTTTCGCCGTGCATGTGTGCAGCGAAGTCTTCGCTGAGGATATTATTAGGGAGATTAAACGGGCCCGCGTCGTGGTGAACATTCATTACTATGAGGACTCCCTTTTGGAAATGCCTCGGATACAGGAATGCTTATCACTAGGCGTGCCGGTGGTGTCTGAATCCTCTCGCGACCAATGCGACTACCCCGAAATCGCGGACGCCGTTAACTTTTTTCCCTTGGGAGACGAGCATGCCATGATCGCGGCAGTTCAATCAGCGCTCGAATCTCCGCCGGCCCAAGACAGGATAAAGAACTGTGTGCAGCGCAGCGCCGGCCGCTTCGCGTTTATGCTGGATCGGTTCCTTGCGGGCATGAAATTTCTCCCGGTCAGGGAGACGGGTGACCTCCAGCCACCCCTGCCGCTGGGATCATCACAGATTGCGCTGTCGCTGCCCGAGACGGTGGCGAGGCGACGGGCGTACGAGTCCAATAAACCCCCGGGCTTCGTGACATTCGATGGAATAAGAGCGAAGCCCGGCTGGATCGGGTGCGGGCTATCGTACGCGATCCTTGCCCGCTACGCCCTCGCAAATAACATCTTTCGCCTCACAGTAATCGAGGATGATGTCGTGCTGCCGCCTGACTTCAAGGAAAAGATGGAGATCGTCAACGCGTACCTAGACCGTAGAGGCGATCAGTGGGACGTGTTTGCCGGGATAATCGCGAATGTGAATAAGGACTGCCGAGTGTTGGGCGTTGAAGAGTTTTGCGGCATGCGCTTCGCCACGATTGACAAGATGACCAGCACAGTGTGCAACATCTACAATAGGAGCGTATTGGCGCTGCTGGGCCGGTGGAATCCGGAGGTTCTGGACGATCAGACGAACACAATTGACCGGTATCTTGAAAGCCAAAAGGGATTGCGGATTGTCGTAGCCCTGCCGTTCCTCGTGGGGCACTGCGAGGAGATGCACTCAACTCTCTGGGGATTTCAGAACACCAGATACCGAGATATGATTGCGCGGAGCGAGCGGGATATCATGGATCGCGTGCACAGGACGCTCAGCGGCCGAGATCCTTCGTTCTTGGGGCAGCGGCCACGTGACGAGGGCCAAGCGGCAGCTTCCGCAAAAGAGCGGGGGTGACATCATTTACATCAGCAGATTACGGACTAAAGGCCGCACAAAACCATAGGAACGGGGTCGCCGGTGAAACGTTACAATGGTTGATTAGCGAGGAAGCCGATCCTGATACACGCGGCGCGGGATAGCAAATATTTATGTGATGGACGGACCGAGATATGCCCTTTGGCCTAGGAAAGAAAAAAGAACATCTTGGCACCAGTACCGAAATAATTCCTCGATTTGCGAAGCAATCGGGTTCGGCACCGCCAGCAAGGCCGACGGTTAAACGCGGGACGGCAAGTCAGATTTTGGGAGGTTATCTTGACTGCGTTCCTAAGCCCGCCTCGGCCCCAAGCACACCATAGCGCCAACCAAACTGTTCCACAGGGCATCAGATCCAATCCGGAGCAGTATCCCGCACGACCTGGGGATCCCCGCTGCCGGGGTACTGCCCAATCAACTGCGTTTCATACAGCCTTCGGTACGGCGGGCAGCTTGTAAAGAGTTCAGCGTGCGTGCCGCAGCCGACGATTCGGCCGGCGTCCAGACATACCACCAGGTCCGCGGACATCACGGTGCTGAAGCGATGGGCGATAATAAAGGTGGTGCGGTCACGCATGAAGTCTTCCAAGGCCAAGGCGATTTTCGCTTCGCTGTCCGAATCCACCTGACTCATCGCTTCATCGAGTATTAAAATCGCTGGATCTCGTAAAATCGCCCTGGCCAAGGCGATCCGCTGCCGCTGGCCGCCGGAGAGCCGGGTGCCGCCCTGCCCAACCTGCGTCTGATAGCCCTGGGGCAAGTCACGGGCGAATTCATCCACATAACTGCGTTGTGCCGCCTGCATGATTTTTTCGTTGCTGGCCTGCCGCATTCCGTATGCGATGTTGTTGTACAGCGTATCCGAGAACAAAACCGTTTCCTGGGTCACCAGGCCGATCTGCCTCCGCAGAGAATTTACCGTTACCCCGGCGGTATCTACCCCATCAATAAGGATTCGCCCTTCCGTGGGAACATATAGCCGCGGCAAAAGAGAAAGCAGCGTGGTTTTACCCGAACCATTGCTCCCGACCACCGCTACCACCTGGCCGCCGGGAATAGTCATATTAATATCCTGCAAGACCCATTCATCGTGGCCCGGATATTTGAAGGAAATATCCTCAAACTGCACCGCCTGCTTGTGACGGGGCAGGCGAGCCAAATTCGGTGATAAATTTGGTTCCTTTGGCAGATCAATAATTTGAAAGCAGCGCTGAGCAGCTGAATTGGCGATTTGCACCTGGCTGTTTATATCATTGAGTTTCCGCAGAGGCTCAAAAATGGCAATCAGGCAGGCCAGCATCAGAAAAAATTCATCCCGGCCAATGACATGGTGGAATGTTAATTCGGCCGCCCACATCAGAGGAATGCTCACCAATATAATCGACATGGTCTCAAACAAAGGACGGGAAAGGGCGGAGTAGTGCACCAGGCGGCGGGCAGCTTTAAACAAATCACGATTCGCTTTTGCAAAGCGCCGCCGTTCGTAACCAGCACCCGAATAGGCTTTAACGACCCGCATGGACTCCAACGCCTCGCTGCTGATGCCCACAACGGCCGACCAGCCCTGTAACTGCACGCTCCCCGTATTCATCATTTTCTTGCCATATTTGCGGATCACCACGCCCATGGCCGGCAAGATTAGCAACATGGCCAGAAACATCTGCCAATCCACCATCACCGCAAGAATCGCCACGCCCAGAGATTTTGTCGGCTCAAGAATCGCCTTCCCCAGCACAGTTCCCAGGCCGCCGGCGACAAATGTCGTGTCTACATTGACTCTGCTGATCAAATCATGCGTGCCTTGGTTGGCGGTATACGACAGCGGCAAATCCAGAATGTGATTAAAAAGCCTGCGGCGCAGATCAATAATGATTTTGTTGGCGACCACACCGCTTATAAAACTCTGAAGATAACGGAACGTGCTGCCCACAATGCACAAACCGATAAAGACCAGGACCACCCAAAACAGGCTCCAGATTCGGCGCTGCGGCATAAGCTTCACAGCAGACGCCCAGAGTTGGGTACTCCATTTCAGTGGAGGTAGTGTGGCGGAAAGCGTTCGCGGCACCGAACCATCATTGGCGGTTACGGTTAATTGCGCGGTGCTGCCGGGCTTAGCGTCAGCCAATAGCGACATCATTTTGAGCCAGGAATCAGCGCTCCCCAGAACCTGGCCAGTTGGTGAAACAATCCGCACACTACGAATTTGATCACCAATTTGAATACTATGCAAAGGCGTCTGGGCCTTGGCACCAACGCCAAGAATGCTGATGGCCAGTTTTCCCTTGCGAGCACTGGCGGTTAGTCCCAACGTTTGGATATGCAGGCGTTGCTGGGCGATGGTCTGATCCCGCCAGCCATGGACCCCTTCCGCCCCCATAAAAATTTTCATCACTGGATAAAGCGTTGCGAC
>DAHXLH010000079.1:0-12292 GCA_027366115.1 Phycisphaerales bacterium | reverse complement strand
ATCGGCCAGTACCAGATGGGTATGGCCGGCGCGGTGGTCGCGGCACCCGGAGATCCCATGACGGCGATCACCAACCCCGCGGGATTGGCGTGGGTGCGGCCGCAGGCGGCGTTTTCCATGGAAGGTTTTTTCCCTGAACGCGAGGCCAATTTCGGGGCGGGCACAACCGGCAGCCACTCCAATCTCTATGGCGTACCGGCGTTGGGATGGCTGGCCCCGGCTTTTGGCCCGCATCTGTATTTCGGTGGCGGATTTTACGGCACGTCAGGTATGGGCGTGAATTACCAGCAATCCAATTATTTCGGGGGCAGTCTGGAGTCCTACAGCAATATTTCGTTCGCCAATATCGCGCCGGCGCTGGCGTGGAAACCGGCTAAAAACTGGAGCGTCGGTTTCGCGCTTAATCTGGCCTATGAAACGGCATCTTTCCAGCAGACTGTCACCACAGGCGATACCACTTCAGGGCTGAATCTGGCTAACTCCACCAGTGCCTTTGGCATCGGTGCTACTATTGGTGGCATGTATGAACTTAACAAATACGTAACGCTGGGGTTGTCTTATCGCAGCCCCATCATATTCACGCCGCTGACCTATCAGGCCAGTTATGAAAGTATGGCGGCGCAAGGCGGCCCAAGCGGTGGGCCGGGGCAATACAGCACCCATCTAAATTATCCGCAACAGGTTGCCCTAGGTGTGGCTTTTCATCCCACAACGCGCTGGACTGTCAGCGTGGAAGGACAGTGGATTAATTGGCACCAAACGATGAATGAGATGGATATCTACGGTCCTTGGAACGGCACCACGCACGTGAGCCTGCCTCTGCACTGGCATGATGAATGGGTCGCCAATTTGGGAACGCAATATCGCATCTGTTCGTGGCTGACAGTTCGCGGTGGTTATTGCTACGGAAGCAACCCCATCGGTTCACAGGACTTGGCGGCCAATCTTATTCTGCCGGCAATCATGAGCAACCATATCACTATTGGCGCGACGGAAAAACTTGGTATGGGATGGACGCTGACCGAAGTCTACATGCACGCGTTTCAGCAGTCTCTTAGCGGCACTATGCAGACGCCCGGGGGCGCAATCCCGATCAGCACGTCCATGTCCGAAGACTCGGTGGGCGTGGAGATCGGCTACAAGTTTTAGGCCACGCCAGAATGTTCGTGGAATGTTCCGATCACTTGGGACACAGTCATGAGAAAGAGGCGGCGGCCGGGATGCAAAGCTCGTTGATTTTACAGTGCATGATTGCGCTGTAGCCCCTCGAAGTTTGCCGGAATTATCGCGGGCTGGCGATATGGGAAATTGCTTGCTTTGCAGTCGATAAAGGGCTATCATTGTTGGTAATTATTCTAAGCCAAAAAACCGAAGGGGGTCCAGTCTATGAAACTGTTATACTTTGTCATTCTGGCGATGGCGGTAGGAGTTGCGGCGGGAGCTGCCCGTTCGGCACCGGTGGCAGCAGGGGATTCGGTTCATCTTAACTGGCGCACGACTACCGGCATGACCGTGGTCAATCGGGAGTTGCGGGGGCACCTGCTGGTGGTTGATTTTTGGGCATCTTGGTGTCCGGCCTGTATGCAGGAAGCGCCTGATGTAGCCAAAGCATTTCGGATCTTTTCCCCTCAGGGCGTCGGTTTCCTGGGTGTGTCCCTGGATGAAGATCTTCCAACCATGCAGCAGACCGCCCAAAAGATCGGGTATGCGTGGCCGGAAATTTACAGCGGCCTGGGATGGAGTGATCCTATTGTCCGGAAATGGGGGGTAAATGAAATTCCCACTACTTTTATCATCGGTCCGACCGGCAAGGTGCTCTGGAAAGGGTTTCCTTACCAGATGGCGGCGGCACTGAGGGACCAACTTAAACTTCATCCCACGCAAGCAATCCTGGCGAAAAAGGCCGCAGGGCTTCTTGCCTCGGCTACGGCGGCGGTCTTGGCGGATCACAATCCGATTCGCGCCTGCCGGGACATCGACAAAATATCGCCCGCGATCCAGCGGGATTCCACTCTTCTTGCTGCGGCAAAAAAGTTGCTCTTCGCAGTACGCCGCAGTGGTCTGAAACCGGCCCAGCAACTCCACCAGGACGCCAGGGCGATGCGTCGGCTATCGTCAATAATGGGCCGCCAGAACGTGCTGATGTATCTGGGATTGTAAGCGGCGTAGCGTTCGGATTTGTTATTCGTTGAAATGAAGCACGTGGGGGTGCGCTGGACGAACTGATGGGTGGCCGCAATGCGGCATTTCGGGTGGGCGTACCAATTATGTTATGCGCCGGTGGGGCCTGCCGGGCCGTCCATCGATAAGTTTCGCGTTATTTCGGCCATCCGGGAAAACTGGCGAGCCCAACTCCGATTGCACGAAGATATTGAACAATTTTTACCCGCCCGGTCACGAGCTTTTGCGAGTGGTGCCAGCCAACTTGGCCGCGCCGCAGCAACAAAAAAAATGCCCACCAGCGTGGCGACGGGACTGGATAGGCGCAGGCGGGCAAGGGATATAGAATCAGGCTGGTGTCCCTCGCGGGTCACATGATGCTTTGGCACGAAGGAAACGCGCATCATCGATCAGCCGCGGCTGTTTCGGAACTGGCTCGATCCTCGCGAAATGCAGTTTTGCGAGAAGACGGGTGGCCGGGGTATTATGCAAATAAGGGGTCGCCGAAATATTCACGATGCTATGTGGAATTATATAGGTTTTCGAGCCGCTCCCTTTGGTTGGGCGGCCCTGCGGCTAACAGGCTAATGCATGAGCGGCCCGAAAAGGTAACCGTGGGCTTCAAGAAAAGGCAAAGGAATCAAATAAATGATTTTACAAGAGAACAGCCTGCTGCCGATTGTGACCGCGGACCCTGTCAATTTGTGGTACGAGGTGATGCGCGTTGCTTCGCCGCATCTCGACCAACGTGGAGTGGATCGCTTAGAGAAGGCCGTTCAAAGCCGTGCGAAAAGCGTAGCTGTTGAACGGCATTATATCGATAAAGACTACCGTGATACCTTCACTAATTTTCATGCCAAGAAATTCAGTACACCCGATGCGCGATGCCTTCGACTTCACTTTTTCGACAGAATCATTGACCACGCAAGTATCCTCGACAAAGCGATGGTTGAGTCGAATTATCTGGGCTACTCCGTGGTACGTCCTACTCGGCCCAATTGCATCGGCCGGACCCTTTTTGATCCGAGAGCGTGTGGCCTGACGGATTGCCACATCAGCCTGTGTAGGGAGGAAGTGTCAATACAAGGAACGGTTCTTGAGGTCTCGGGCTTTCCTTTTATAAGCCAGGACACGGACGTAACCGTGTGTGCCCAGTCTGCTCTATGGATGCTGGCGCGGTATTTTAGTAATCGGTACAGTGCTCATCCCGAGATTTATCCGTTCCGCATGGCTGATTTAACGCGGGACTATTCCATTGGAAGAGTATTCCCGACCAGCGGCCTGTATATTTGGCAAATGGCTGAGGCGTTACGGCAAATTGGATATTCCCCAATTATCTATGATCGAAATCGCTATAACACACCAGGTGAATTCGAGCACTTGATGTACACCTATGTTGAGTCGGGGATTCCTATATTAGCGGCATTTAAGGAGCATGTCGTTGTACTTTTTGGACATCGGTCTGATTTCAGTTCTCCAGAAACCGAATTGCAGGAGGCGCAACCATTCGTGTTTTCTTCCCGCTTCAACCGCGAGTTCATCGGAAATGATGACAACGGGTTCCCCTACCAAGTGCTGGGAAACCTCAACACAGACTGTGGAATTCCGTACAAGCTCTCCGATGTGCAGCAGTTCATTGCCGGCCTTCCCGAAAAGGTCTTTCTATCTGCGGAAGATTTTCAGACGGTAGTAACCAATATTCTGCAGCATCAGGGCGTAGGTTACCTGCGGCTGTCTCCGCTTATTAGTTCTCAGAAGCCCATACTACGGCTCTTTCTGACGAGCGGGAGGTCATTCAAAAAAAGACTTCGTGCCCGTGGTATGGGAAATCCCATAGTTGAGGATGTCTATCGAAGCTTACCGTTACCCCATTTTATTTGGGTTTGCGAAATCTCCCATTCCGATATTTATCCCCAAAACGTGCTCGGAGAAATTATTTGGGACGCCACGCGAAACCCCTACGAGTTGGATGGCTGTATAGCACTGCACTATCCGGAAATGCTGATTGTGGACCAAGGCTCGGCGCTGAATGGGAAGCAGCATCTCTTGACAATTTCTGTTCGCTCGCATACTAATTATCCGATATTCGGGAATAACTTGATAAGGATATAGCCATTATGAGCACACAATTTGAGTTAATCCCGGATCAGGAAAAAAAAGCAAAGCCGCTATTTGAAAATGAAAAGGCCTATCAAGAGTTTCGCGCAAGCTACTATGAGCAGATAAAGCCCGAACTGGACCGCCAACGCGAGGCTCGCCGCCTCAGCGAGGAAGATTCGCGAAAGCATTTTGTTTATTAAACTCTTCTTTTCGCTCCGCAGCAGCAATCATTAAAAAAAAATGCCCGTGCATATTTAGTCCTCGCCAAGGCTGGTGCCGAGCCGCATGGGCAGGCGAAAAACCGTTCAAAATAAACGCTGGATTTCCTTCATAGATGTAAACAAAATTCTGGAAATGGGCTGGAGGATGGCCTGCCTCAGTTGGGTGCCGCATTTTGCTATCCCCATCTGAATATGCCATCATGGCAACGCTCCCGATACGCCCGCTCGATCTTCGCCTGCGTTCCAAATAGGCAAGTCTTGATAATTAACTACCAAAATAGGCACTGTTGCATCTTTGATGCACGGTGATTAATCTTTTCGTCTTGATTGTGATTATATTTTAGTCACAGCGATGTAAAATTTGGCACAATAGTGGCATGTGCTCGGAAATTGCGCAGGTGGTCTTGGCGGATTGCTGCGGCGGAGGAACGAATTATGGGTGTTGGCATAGTAAGCCGATGCGGTAAGCGGTTTGGTAATTTGCGGCACGTCTTGCCATTGGGCGTGGCGGCCGTCGCGGGTGTGGTGATGGTTCACCCGTGTGCGGCAGCAACGCCGCAGGTTATGGCGGTACCGAAGCCCGTTTTAGATACCGGCAGTACGGCGTGGATGATGGTATCGGCTGCCTTGGTGATGTTTATGATCCCGGGGCTGGCGTTGTTTTATGCCGGCATGGTCCGGAAGAAAAATGTGCTCGCTACGATGATGCACTCCTATACTGCGTTAGCGGTGGTGTGTCTGCAATGGATTGTGGTGGGTTATATGCTGGCATTTGGAAAAGATCAGCATGGTCTGATCGGCTGGGAACCACGAGACATCCTGCTTATTGGCATGAATCCGCAGCATCTGGTGTTGCAGGGCGGAAGTTATATTCCGGAAACGGTATTCTGTATGTTTCAGGCGATGTTTGCCATGATTACTCCGGCGGTTATCGCCGGGTCGCTGGCGGAGCGTATGAAATTCAGATCATTTGTTTTGTTTGTTTTGCTCTGGAGCACGCTGGTTTATGATCCGTTGGCGCATTTTGTGTGGGGTGGCGGCTGGCTGGAGAATATGCACGTCGCGGATTTTGCCGGCGGCACGGTGGTAGAAATTGCCTCGGGGGTTTCAGGACTGGTCATGGCGCTTTTTCTGGGCCGGCGGCTGGGATATCCATCGCAGGTTTTGCAGCCCAGTTCCCTGGCGCTCACGCTCACCGGAGCCGGGATTCTCTGGTTCGGGTGGTATGGGTTTAATGCGGGTTCGGCGGGCGCAGCCAATACCGTGGCGGGAGCGGCGTTTCTTAATACCACCATCGCGGCGGCTTCAGCGGGGGTGGCGTGGAATTTTGTGGAATGGGTACATCATCGCCGCCCGTCAACACTGGGACTGGCCTCCGGAATCGTCGCCGGGCTAGTGGCCATCACGCCGGCGTGTGGTTTTGTCGCGCTCTGGTCGGCCCCGATCATTGGTGTGCTGGCGGGCGTGGCGTGTTATCTGGCGGTGCAATTCAAGAGTGTCATGGGCTATGACGATTCCCTGGATGCGTTCGGTGTGCATGGCGTTGGCGGATTTTTGGGTATGTTGCTAACGGGCGTGTTTGCCGTGGCGGCGGTTAATGGGGTGCGGGGGCTGGTGGCTGGTGATGGCCATCAACTGATGGTCCAATTGACGGCGGCGGTGGCGGCGGTGGCGTATGTGGCTATCGGGACAGCCGTCGTAGGGTTTATTGTGGACAAAACATTCGGACTGCGCGTATCGGAAATTGTGGAAACGGAAGGTTTGGATCAGGGCATTCATGGAGAAAGCGGATGGGATATCGGGGCCATGCCGGAAATGGCTATCATGGCTCCGTCGGATGCGGCCTAAAACATCGCTGGTTGTCGCGAAATAAAACTGGACTATTTTTTTGCGTATTTCTTTTTAAGGAGTTGAAAAATGAAGTTAATTATCGCCATTATTCAGCCCTTTCGGCTGGAGGCTGTCAAACAGGCTCTGACGGATGTAGAAGTATTCCGCTTGACCGTCAGTGACGTGCAGGGCTATGGCCGACAGAAGGGGCACACAGAATATTTTCGCGGGCAGGCGATGCAGGTGAATTTAATTAGGAAGGTGCGCCTGGAAATCGCGGTCAACGAGGCCTTCGTGCAGCCGACCATTGACGCCATTGTAAAAGCCGCCCGCAGCGGCCCGGGCGGAACGGGGCAGGTTGGCGATGGGAAAATTTTCGTTATCCCGCTGGATAACGTCGTTCGCGTCAGCGACGGCACCGTTGGCGGTGACGCGATATAACTTTTGGCCCCCGGGCCGGTGCGTGAGTGGCTGCGTCAGCGGAGGTTGCTTAACGATCTTAAATATGTGTATGAATAAATTCCTGTGCTATGCTGGTCGGACCAGATGATGCGCAGGGCATAGTTGCCCACGAGTTCAGCGCTGGTGGCGGTAATCGGGCCATCGTAGGTGGTGCGCACGACCGGCAGCAAGGTGCGGCCTAACAGGTCACGCTCTCCCTGGCAGCCGGCGCAGGGGCACATGCGGCGCAGAAATCGTAATTCAAAGTGCGATTTTTCGCCGTCCGACCAATCAATATCAAGCGATTCAGATTTTTTCAGCGCTATTCGCACAGGCTCAACGGGTGCAGGATTTTCCATGAAATGTCTTCTCCGGCGAATCAGGCGGCCAACTCACCCACGGCCTGGGCAACATCCAGTGTGCGTTCGTAAATTGCTTTCCCCACGATTACGCCTTCAATGGGAAGATGTTTCAGGGCGCGAATATCGTCCAGGCTCCCCACGCCGCCGCTGTGAATCACGGGGATGCTTCCGGTGTGCTCTACGAGTGCTTCCGTCGCGGCGATATTGGGGCCTACCAGCGTGCCATCCCGGGCGATGTCGGTGTAAATAATCGCGGCCAACGGCCACTGCGCGACATTGCGAACCACTTCCAAGGCAGTTGGATTTTCTGTGCCGCTGATGGTCCAGCCATGCGTACCCACACGGCCGTCGCGGGCGTCAAGGCCGAGCACCAGGCGATTGCGAAAGCGCGTGTCATGCACCATCGCGCGGAACCAATCCCCATCGGAAATCGCACGTGTGCCCAGAATGAGCCGTCTGGCTCCAATGGCCAGGAGATATTCAATGACCTCCTCCGTGCGGATGCCGCCGCCCACTTCCACCCGCAGGCCGGTTTCACGAATCAGGCGTTCAATAATTTCCAGATTGACCAGCCGACCATCGCGCGCGCCATCCAGGTCCACCACATGCAGCCAACGGCAACCGGCATCTTTGAAGCGTCGTGCGATGTCCAAGGGGTCAACATCATACGTTGTCTGCTGATTGTAATCACCGCGAAACAGCCGCACGACGCGTCCCCCGCGCAAGTCAATGGCCGGTATTAATTCAATGCTCATGAAGTTTCAATTCCTGAAGGTAATTATTGCTGATTCCAATCCATCGGAATCATACGGGATCATCATAAAAGATAATCGACGATTTCGCGAAGTTTTTGTAAGGGCGGCTGATTTTATAGCGCCGCAAAATTCTTCAATATCACGCGGCCCGCGGTCTGACTTTTTTCCGGGTGAAACTGCACGGCCATGACATTATCTTTACATATGGCCGCGGTGAATTCTCCGCCGTAGTCGGAAGTTGCCGCGATCTGGCGGGCATTCTTTGGGCGGACAAAATAGGAATGGACGAAATAATAATGCGTTCCGGGGGCAACATCCTTGAAAAGAGGACATTGCCCCTGCGGCTGTACGCTGTTCCAACCCATGTGCGGAACCTTTAAATTCGCGGGGGGCTGATCCACAGTAAATCTGATGCAATCTCCCGGCACAATTCCCAATCCAACATGTTCGCCGTCCTCATATCCTTTTTCCATCAGCAGTTGCATGCCCAGACAAATACCCAGCATGGGGCGCTGCGTGTTGATGAAATCCTTGATGGCATCAGCCTGTCCTGAGGATTCCAAAATGGCAATGGCGTCGGCAAAGGCTCCGACGCCCGGCAAAATGAGTTTGTCCGCTCGGCGAATATCCGCCGCCGATTGAATAATTTTTGCCTCCACGCCCAAAAGTTCAAAGGCCTTCTGAACGCTGCGCAAGTTGCCCATGGAGTAATCAACAATAGCAAGCATGAATTTATCCCACGCTGCGTAGCCGGGGTCCAACAAATAAAGGGCTTGCACCGGGCCTGTTGACCCGCTGAGCAAGCCCATGAAATAAGACGCCGCTGTCGTGAATCTCGTTCCAGGCCAGTGGGTCCCTGCCGTCAGAGCGGCAATAACTTACCGCAATACCACAATTTCCACGCGACGATCTTTGGCGAGATCTTTGCGGGAGATCATCCGGTGGTCACCAAAACTTACCGCCGTCATGTAATGGCGGGAAATTCCGTGGTGCGCCAGGAAAGCCTCAACCGAGCGTGCCCGGGCCAGGCCCAGTGCATAGTTGTTGTGGTAAGGATGATGAATCGGGCGATTGTCGGTGTAACCTTCAATACGGATACGGCGTCGGGGATAGCGGGTCCGCAGCAGATGCACAACCCGCAACAGGGCGTGTTCCGCACGGAATTGCAGGCGGGCGCTGCCGGAGGCAAACAGCACATCGCTGGAAAGCACAAAGCGCCGAAGTTCGGTTCTGGATCGCGCGGTGCGGTGCCGCACGATTCGATGGCGCGGGGTATAAGCGTGGCCATGACCAGAGGGGGCATTGCCAAAATTGGGCAACATGCTGTTTTGCGTGTCCGGCGTGCTGGCGGCAGCAGTCGGCGGTTGCTGCGCTGCCGCGTTTTGTTGCGCTGCAGCTGCGGCAATCTGCTGTTGCTGTTGCAATTGCTGACGTGACGCCGCCAGATTGGCCTTGGCGTCCGCGAGTTGCTGTGCCAACTGCTGATTCTGCTTAATTAACTGGGCGTTCTGCGTGTGCAGGGGTTGATCGGTGCATCCACCAAGTCCCAAGCCCAGCATCATTACTACTCCTGCGGCCAGTATCCCGCGTGTAACATTCATTCTCGGCATCATAATTCCTAATCTCCTGTGTCATTGTCCGCTCTGGTGCTAAACGCCCAATAAAGCCTGACAGAATGCATAATTGTACTTTAACCCTGTCTATAGGCAAGCGATTCAGATTTGCGGTAATTGCGTTAACGCCTTGGCTGTTTTCACGCTACAATTCCACCAGATGAATAAAAAGCCCGACATCCTGCTTACCCGCGAAGTGCGAATCGCCGCCACCGCCTTGGAAAGTGCACCCGGAGAGGCCAACAATTTTGCGGCCAACCCGCCGCCCACCGGCATTATGCCCGTGGTGACGCTAGCCGTGCAGGTTGCCGGGCAGGTCAATGCCGATACCGGCATGCTGGTGAATATCAAACATATTGATCAGATTGTGCGGCGGGTTGCCGCGCCGGCAATGGCCGATATGCTCCGAACGGATATTTATTCGATCGGTCCAGGATTGCTGCTGACGGAATTATTCCAACGCTGCGGCACAGCGCTGGAGCCTTACGCGATAACCGAGCTGACGCTCAGGGTTAGCCCGTGGATGTATTTTCAAGCCCATGGCGGAGAACTACCTATGATACGAATGGCGCAGAAATTTGAATTTTCCGCAGCGCACCGGCTCCATAATCCGGAGTTTTCCGCGGAGAAAAATCGCGAGTTTTTTGGCAAATGCAACAATCCCAACGGTCATGGCCATAATTATGAATTAGAAGTGCTGATCGCGGGTCAACCGGATCCGCATTCCGGGCAAATTATGCCGCTGGGAAATTTTCAGCGGCTGGTCAATGAGCACGTTATTGATGTATTCGACCATAAGCACTTGAATATGGACTGCCCGGAATTCTCTAACCTGAATCCGACGGTTGAAAATATCGCCCGTGTAATTTTTTCCAAATTGCAGGGTGTCTTCCCGACGGGCGTAAAACTCGTCGCGATCAAAGTGTGGGAAACTCCTAAAACCTGCTGCGAAGTTCGCGCGGGATGATGGCCGGTTGCTCAGGCCCCCGACCCTTTCGTGAATCTGATATCGGAGACCGTATCGCTTGGTCCAGCGCGTGGCGGGCCGAGGTATAGACGTTTGCCATGGCTGAATTCCGTATCCAACCACGACGCTGCCGCGTCAGGCCACTGTGTCTTCGCCCAATGCGGAAGTAGTGGGATGCGGATTGGTGAAGTTAGGGGTGGTGGGCGACGGGCGGGGCTTCGGGCAGGGGGATATTATTGAGTGTGAAGGGAATGCGGTACTCGTGCCAGCCGGTAAGCACAGTCATGCTTAACTGCGCAGTTGGCCCCGGGGCGGATGTCAGGGGGATCATGAGCTTATTGATGCCTTTGGGAAGCTGGGCGATAATGTAGCCGCCGCTGATAATTTTGTGGTTCTGCTGAACTGAAACGGATTGAAAAACGCCGGCGGGTGCCATGACTTCCAAGATCATAAAGCGTGAATGGCGCGATTTTATTATCTGCATAATCCTCATGCGAACATGGGCGGCCAGCAACCCAGCATTGGCAATATGCTTCTGCACTAAAGTTGATGGGTTGTTCAAGGTAATGGTCCGAAGGCTTCCTCCCGCCGCCACGTCCAAGGAACCAATAAGTTCTCTTATATTGGCCGCCTTGGGGGACGGCGCGGCAAACCGCAAAACAACAGGAAATCCGACGGCTCCGGCCTGTTGCATATTTTGATATAAGTGGCCCCGTATCTGGATAATCTGGCGAAAGCGCGGTGCGATGGGCGTGAGAGTATGGCCGGTATTAAGGACTTCCGTGATAATTCTTACATGATGATAAAAATCCGGGTGTCGCAGCAGCTTGCTGTTGATATTCAGGCACACGGTTAATCCGAGATGTCGGGCAAGGCTGCGGGCATACGGGGGTTTGTCGGCGGCAAAAATCAGAGCGCGGGATTCGGTCACGTAAGCAACATTGATTTGTACCGTAGGTGGCGGTGCGTTTTGCGCATGGAGGGCTGATGGGGCGGCTAAGAACAGTAAGGCCGCCAGTGCCGCGTGTACATATAAAAGTGTAAGTGTTTTCATGAGTCGATGTCTCCGTGCGAAACGCTTGGTAACACTATACCATGAGGCCAGCATGGGCGTCATGGCTTGCCCGTGCCAATCTGCCCGTGACGTTCCAGTTTTACATTTCAGTTTTACACATTCAGTTTTACACAGTTTACTATTTTCCTCCGGCGCTATAGGCTATGCCAACTTATCAGGAGAAACAGATGGTACGAAGAATTAGGTATATCGTTCGCACTCTTGTGACGGCGATGGCAGTGACAACTTTCTCGGTGGCCGCCTACGGGGCCTCCAGGAGCAGTAACGGCCATTTAACCGATTTTGCCTCATTCGCCGGAATAAATTACAGCGGACACCGATTTGCCGACGATCGAACGACTCCGATGCTGACCCTTACCGATGGCCGACAGATGGAAGCGGCGGGCGGATTTGCGCAGCGCCGGCAAAATATCGCCGCGTTCCGCGCAGCGTTTACTTATCAGGCAAGCAAACTGAATAGCGGCGGCGGCGATGGCGTGGCGCTGGTGTTTCAAAATGATCCGCGCGGCGTAAAAGCCCTGGGTGCCAATGGCAATGGCTTGGGGTATACGGGCATTACTCGCAGCGCCGCGTTTGAAATTAATTTATACGACGGTGTCGGGCAGAGCCGGCCGGCCAGCGAAGGCATAGCGCAGGGCATTACCTCCGGAACGCTTCCACCGGGCGATCATCAGGGAATTAATATCCGCGCCGCCGGCGCTACAGGAAGATATGACAGTACCGGGCCGGTAAATCTGCGGTCGGGGCATCCCATACGCATTAAATTGA
>DAHXLH010000050.1:0-10956 GCA_027366115.1 Phycisphaerales bacterium | reverse complement strand
GGAAATCTATGGTATTTTCCTGGCGCACAATGCCATCCGAGCCTTGATGCACGAAGCGGCCTTACGGGTGGATATGGATCCCCGAACTCTGAGCTTCATCCACGCCGTGCGGGTTATCAAGGATGCCATTCCATTGTTGCGATCCGCCCCTGACAACCAACTGCCCAGACTCTTCCGCGGCCTGCTGATTCAGATCAGCCGGGGCCTTTTGCCGCCCAGAGACGGTCGCATCAACCCGCGCGTTGTGAAAATTAAAATGTCCAACTACAAGAAAAAACGTCCCGAACACTTGGGACCCCCTCAACCCTCTGTTGCGTTCCAGGAGGATATCGTGATCCTTAAGTAAACCGTATTGGTCCTAACCAACCGTGGTGTTCTGAGGGAAAAAGAAAAAAGCAAAAATCTTGCAACTCCGGCCAATCGGGATTATAGTTTAAAGCAGCAGTGCGAGAGAGACAATTCCTAATTTAAGTTTCTTCGCGCCAGACTGAGATTTTACCTTGCCTTCTCTCCCCTCCGGTAGGCGAGCCTCCCTATGGCGCTCGCCTACTTTTTTTATCGGTCGGACAGTCCCACTTTTGCCGGGACGTGACACTTCTGCCGCGGCTATCAGCACGCCTGCTGAAGTTTTCAGCGGGTTGCGCCGGCGCGGCATTACGGGTTTGCGGATTCGCTGCTGCTGAGGGGTTGCAGTACCGGGCAAATTCGCATATAGTTTGTCTTACCATCGGTGTATGCTGATGGGTATCTGTTGCCTCGCGAGGTACCGGTGTGCATAGTTGCCAGGCGTTGGTCGCGATGGAAAATAAGGGGTTTTCACGGTTTTAATATCCCAGTCAGTTTGCTGCGTGCCGATCAGGACGTGCTGAATTGAAAAATCCATGAGGCGATTTCCGGAAAAACCGGTGAATCATGATACTATGGAATGGGTGATTTTGAGACTTCTGAAAATTACAGACGGCCGCAACGGCCATGACCTCTCTTCCATCTTCCCAATATCTGACAAAATTACACACGGCCTGGCGGCCGGATGAGTTAGTATTTTACAACGCGTCAGGTGGTTATTCGGTCGTTGGTACTGAAAGCCGGACCCGATGAGCTTTTACGCGGAGAATATCATGGAAGACACAGTTCAAAGCAGCACCGAGATCGCCACACAGGCCGAACCGTTGGAAATTCAGATTGAAGAATCCAGCAGTGTGCTGCGTAAAATTAATATCGGAATTCCGGAATCGCGGATCAAGGGTAAATATGACACGGTGCTTAAAACCCTGGTAAAAGACGCGGCGCTGCCGGGATTTCGCAAAGGGCGCGTTCCCCGGAGGTTGCTGGAAAAGCGGTTCAAGGCGGATATCTCCAATGATGTTCGCTCGCAGGTTGTTTCTGAGGCGCTCTCCGAGGCCATGGAGAACAACAACATTCAGCCGCTAAGCGAACCAAAATTTGAGCCGGCCCAACCGGAAGTTCCGGAAAGCGGTCCCATGAAATTCTCCGTGGAATTTGAAGTTCTACCGGAATTCGCGCTGCCGGATCTTTCAACCTTTGAATTAAAAAAACCCGCCTTGGCAGTAACCGAAGAACGGATCAACCTGGCCAAGGAACATTTACGCGGTAATCTGGCGGAAATGCAGGACGTGCCGGAAATCGGCGATCCGGAAGATCATATTGATGCCGACGTGCAACTTCTGGATCAATCCGGCGCGGTAATTGAGGCGTTCCCACACCGGCATGTTCACTTCACACCGGAGCATAACATTGCCGGTATTGAAATCACCGGGTTTGACGGCCACCTGCGAGGGGCCAAAGTAGATGTCGCTGTGCGCATTGACGTGACCCTGCCGGATACCTATAAGCGCGAGGATCTGCGCGGACAGAAGGCGACGGTGGAACTTAAGATCACCAAAATCCAGCGGCGGGTGAAGCCGGAGCTTACGGAAGAACTTGCCAAAGCCAACGGGTTTGACGGCCTCACTGATCTTAATGAATCACTGCAACGCGCGATTGAAGAACGTTTGAAGAGTGAAGGCGCTCGGCTCCTGCGCGAGCAGGCTGCGGAGAAGCTTCGTGACGTCATCCAAATTGAAGTTCCATCCTCACTGGTAACCCGTGCGACCGGGCAACTGGCGCAAAGCGTCATGCAGCAGGCGGCACAGGCTGGGCAACAGCCGGAACTGACTGCGGAGATGGTGGAACGGATGCGCGCTGCCTCTGAGCCTCGCGCGAAACTGGACGCTATTATCATGCGTCTGGCTGACAAATTCGGGCTTGAAGTGCAAAACGAAGAAATCAATGCGGAAGTCGCGGCCATTGCGGACATGAACGGCATGCGTCCGGAACTGCTGTTAAGCCGCATGAACAAAGCGGGACAGTTGGAATCGGTACGTGCCGATCTGCTGCAGCGTAAAGTTCTGGATCGCATTGTAGAACAGTGCAAGACCGTTGAAATCGATGAAGCACAATGGAAACGCGAGCAGGATGAACTGCGGGCTTCGCTGGCTGCGCAACAGGCCGCACCACAGGCGGCGGAACAATCGCAGCAATCGTCGTCCGGTGAAGCTGCGGCT
Source organism: Phycisphaerales bacterium (assembly GCA_027366115.1). Lineage (GTDB taxonomy): Bacteria > Planctomycetota > Phycisphaerae > WQYP01 > WQYP01 > JAMDCX01. Next base: position 8,392 of record DAHXLH010000050.1, on the reverse strand, counting down.
CCACAGGCTTAAGCCCGCGGCAAGCGCCTTCCTCATATTAGCCGGCCAAACTGATGGGCCGCGGGGTGAAGTGTGTCTTCAGATGACCAGACCATAATCGGCCCCACCGGCATAGTCGATCCGTTGCCTCCCGATGTGCGGCAGCGGTTGGCGTTGCGCGAATATCGGCAGAAATATCATCCGCAGTTGGCGGTAAGCCACAAAAAAAATCGCTATTACCATGACACCATCCATGCGCTTATAGCGCATCGGGTTTTGCCGGGTTCCAGTGTGCTGGAAATCGGATGCGGCGGCGGCGATTTGTTGGCGGCACTTTCACCAACGCTGGGTGTGGGGTTGGATATTGACTCGGTAGCTGTGGAAACGGCGCGTTCACGCTATCCGCATTTCACCTTTCATGAAACGGCGGTGGAGGATTTGGGTGCTCTGAATCTTCCGCAGTTTGACTATGTGATTTGTAACGGCGTCCTGCAGGAAATATATGATCTTCACACGGTACTACATGCCATAAGGCAGGTATGCCACGACCGCACGCGAATTATTTTTTGCACGTGCAGCCGCCTCTGGACGCCCATCCTGCGGGCGGCGGAAATGCTGGGGCGTAAGTTCACCACACCCGATGAAAGCTGGTTGCCTCGGGATGAATTGGAGAATCTTTTAGTGCAGGGCGGAATGCAAGTGGTGCGGCAGACCCCGGCGGTTATCGCCCCGTTGGGCGTCCCCTTTTTAAGTAATTTCCTGAATCGGTGGGTGGCACCGCTGCCGGGCTTACGGCACCTGGACCTATCCCTGCTGACCATCGCCCGGCCGCTGGATCATTCGCCGCCGCCGCGCATGCCCGCCTCCGTCAGTGTGGTCGTTCCACTAAGAAATGAATCCGGAAATATCGCGTCCCTGCTGGGGCGCATTCCCATGATGGCTGATGTGCAGGAACTTATTTTTGTGGAAGGCAACAGCACCGATGATACCTGGGAAGTGGTGCAGCAGGCGGTCAAGGCGTATGACGGGCCGATGAAGCTCATGGCCATCAAGCAAACCGGGCGCGGCAAGGGAGATGCCGTGCGGCTGGGCTTTTCCCGGGCCACGGGCGAAATACTGGTGATTCTCGATGGTGATTTATCGGTGCCCCCGGAAGAATTGCCGAGGTTTGTCCAGGCCGTACATCAGAATCGTTGCGAATTTGCCAACGGATCGCGGCTGGTTTATCCCATGGAAGATCAGGCGATGCAATTTTTGAATATGATCGCCAATAAATCGTTTGGAATGCTCTTTACGTATCTGCTGGGCCAGCGTTTACGTGATACGCTCTGCGGAACCAAAGTTCTGCGGCGCTCGGATTATCTGCGCATTGCGGCCAATCGGGAGTATTTTGGCGATTTTGATCCCTTTGGTGATTTTGATCTGCTTTTTGGGGCTGCGCGGTTGAATCTCAAAATCATGGACATTCCCGTGCATTACAAGCAGCGCACGTATGGACAAACAAATATCTCCCGTTTTCGACACGGGCTGCTGCTATTCAAGATGTGTGGCGTGGCGGCAAAAAAAATGACGTTCATTTGACGCGCCGAAAAACTTCGGGCAGTATATTGACAAGTTTCAATACAGGAGTCCGGAAGATGTTTAGAACTGCTAAGTCCTTTGCGTGGTCTTGCCTTCTATTTGTTGCGGCCCTGACGGCACCGGTAGCCGCCGCCGGCAATGGCACCGTTGGCCCCGGCGTGCCGCCATTCACGGTACGCCCTGGATATCGGGTCACGCTTGTGGCCAAAGGAATTGCCAATTGCCGCTTCCTGCAATATGACGGCCATGGGCGCTTGTTTGTCAGCGAACCGGGGCCCGGACGGATTCTGGTATTAAGCGGCGAGAACAGCCAGGGGCAATACACGGTAAAGCACACGTTCTTAACCGGCTACCGTCTGGTGCAGGCGATGGCGTATCGCCATGGATGGCTCTGGTTTGCCACCAGCGCGGGTGTCTATAAAACCCCCGACGATGGTACGCAAAACAAGGCCGGAAAAATTACGACGATATTAAGCGGCTTGCCGCACGGCGGTGCCCATTGGTTCCGCAGTCTGCTGGTGACCGGAAAGCATTTCTACACCAGCGTGGGCGATCAGAGCAATATTGATCCGTGGCACAGTGCGGCGGATATCATGAAGACTGATCGGGAAAAAATCTGGCGGTACAATCTTGACGGCACCGGCAAAACGCTCTGGTGCACCGGCATACGCAATACCGAAAAATTGCTGATCCGCCCCGGCACGCACCAGTTGTGGGGCTGTGATGAAGGCAGTGATCAGTTCGGCCATCCGCTCGGCGAAAAATGGCCCAATCAACCCATTACGGATCACAATCCGCCGGAGGAATTTAATCATTACATTCGCGGCAAATTCTACGGCCATCCGTTTATCACCGGTAATGACATTCCGCGTTATGAATATGTAAAAATGTTTGAAAAAACGGGCCATCCCAATATCATCAAACTGGCTGCGGAAACTGTTGTGCCTTCGTACGATCTGGGTGCTCACTGGAGCACTATCAGTTTTCTGTTCTTTACCAATAATAAATTCCACGGTGCCCGCATGGGCGATGCGATGGTATGTTGCCACGGTTCGTGGGACAGCGTAAAACTCGTGGGTTACCGCCTGCAATTAATTAAATTCGATCCCTGGACCGGCAAACCGTATGGATCAGAGATCATGGTTTCCACCCTGGGGGGTCACGGCAAAAAGGTGTTGGCCCGCCCGGTAAACTGTCTGGAAGATACGGATGGATCTGTGATATTCAGCTCCGATTCCAACGGCTGCATTTACCGGCTGGCATGGGTAGGAACTAAGAAGTAAAGGCCGGTCCCGCCATAGATTCCTCTGGCGGCACGCGGGTCTAATCCCTGCGATTCTGTGCAACGCTCCCTCGCCGGCTGCTGGTAACCACCCTGCTCTGGGATTTGCATGGATCATTGTCCCGCTCCTATGATGGAGGGAGGTTATTGCAGGAGTTGCCATGAGTTCTACGGTAGTTACCCCGCCTTCAGCATCGGATGCCAATCGGCTTTCATCCCGAACGATTCACGAATCAGTCGGTAAAACGGTAGCCACTAGCCAAGTGCCCGACGCCACCGGCCATTTCGGCCCTTATGGGGGCGTGTACGTGCCTGAAACACTCATGGCCGCCGTGCGCCAATTATCCGATGAATATCAACGCGCCAGGAAGGACCCGGCGTTTGAGAAGGAATTAGAATATTACCTGCGACAATTTGTAGGACGCAAAACGCCGCTGTATTTCGCACAGCGCCTCACAGACCTGGCCGGCGGGGCACAGATTTACCTTAAACGTGAAGACCTCGCGCATACCGGTGCGCATAAAATCAACAACACCATCGGGCAGGGACTGCTAACCTTAAGAATGAAGAAAAAGCGGGTGATCGCGGAGACTGGCGCGGGGCAGCACGGCGTGGCCACGGCTACGGCTGCGGCGGCATTTGGTCTGCAATGTGATGTTTACATGGGCTCGGAGGATATTCGCCGGCAATCGCTGAATGTATTTCGCATGCGGCTTATGGGGGCACGCGTGGTACCGGTGGAAAGCGGCTCACGAACACTTAAAGATGCAACCAATGAGGCGATGCGCGACTGGATGGGTTCTGTTGAGCACACGCATTACATTATTGGCAGCGTGGTGGGGCCGCACCCGTTTCCCCAGATTGTCCGTGATTTCCAAAGCGTGATCGGCAAAGAAACGCGTGCCCAATCGTTGGAAATGCTGGGGTGCCTGCCGGATGCGATCGTGGCGTGCGTCGGTGGGGGGTCCAATGCCGCGGGTATGTTCTACCCCTTCGTGGATGATGCAAAAGTTAAACTCTTTGGCGTTGAGGCCGGCGGGCGCGGCATGATGGCCGGAGAACACGCCGCATCCTTAAGCATGGGGCAGCCCGGGGTGCTGCATGGATCCCTTTCGTATGTTCTGCAAAATACTGACGGACAAACGGCCGATGTTCACAGCGTCAGCGCCGGATTAGATTATCCCGGCGTAGGACCCGAGCACGCCTATTGGAAAGATACCCACCGCGTAGAGTACGTCAGCATCTCCGACACCGAGGCGCTGGAGGCGTTCAGCCTTTTGGCGAGGCGCGAGGGAATCATACCGGCATTGGAATCCGCCCATGCCATCGCTTACGCCGTTAAACTAGCAGGCACGATGCGTAAGGATCAGATCTTAATTGTCAATTTAAGTGGTCGTGGTGATAAAGATTGTATGGAAGTATCGCGGCTGATCGACGAACAATCTGCCGCGGAAAAGAGGGTGTAACATGGCGCACAATAAATTCTCAACGCGCTTTAACACGGCAAGCGGCACCAGTGCATTGGCTACCCTTATTCTGGCCGGCGGAATTTTGGCACTGGCGGGGTGTGGAAAAGCTCCCTTGCGGCCGCAATCCGCCCTGCGGTCTCCGTCAGGCTATAACGATGGCCAAGCCTCGCTCTATAATGCCCCCGGACCGCACGCGCTGGTGGTAGTAACCCTGCCCAATACCCGCAACGGCAAACCGCATGTGGATACAGTGTTAAGTGTGCTGGCACCCCATGCCACGGCCGCGTCCGCCGCGCCGCCGCCGCCACCACCCCCGACTACGACGACCATGCAGGTACATGAAGAAGCAGTCCCGGCAACCAAGCCTGCTGCGACTCGCAAGTAATGAGGCGGACGGCACCGAAAAATGATGGACCTTGCGTGCGTGAGCGGGGCGGTGTGAATTTGTGTGTGGATAAAGACCCGCTATACTAAGGAAAGTGAATGTGCACACCCGATAAAGGAGATTCCGGTGGCTGAAGATTATGTGTTATTGGCGGAAGCCCGAAAACTTGGCGAATTGATCGGCAACCAGGATGCCATCAAAGAATACAGAGAACTATCGCGTCAGCTTGAATTGGACATCGGAGCCAAAAGTCTGCTGGAGCAGTTTGAGCAGCTCATGGAGCAATTATCCATGAAAGAAGCCTCTATGCAGCCCATTGAGATTGCCGAAAAGCAAAAGGCGCAATCCCTGCAACAAAGTGTGGCCATGCACCCGCTGCTGAAAAAACTTATTGGTTCGCAAATGCAATACATGGAGCTTATGCGCAAAGTGCAGGAGGCCATCACCGCCGGCATCAATCAGCCGGAGGCGTCATCATCTGAACAAATTCAACAGCCTGCCGCGTCCAAGCTTATTCTTTAAGCTTGAACTTTGGGGCCGCCACCATGAGTGGGGCCGGCGGCGGCACATGGGTTAAATCCCCGGGCAGCATCATGCGCTGATGCACCATAAACGCTCTGGCCGGAGCGGATTTTTCCAACAGCTTGGCCTGAAGCCGCATTTGTTTGAGTGCTGTTATGGTGGAAACCTCTCTCCTTTGCAGTTTGGTTCTCTGGATTTGTGCTTCGGTTAGTTGGGCGGTGTAGCCGCTCATCAAAGCTTGGTTATTTAAGTCTACAAAACCGGTCTGCATATAACTGTAATTTTGCGCTACCTGCAGGTATCCGATCGACGCATTAAGGGAATTGATCTGCGTAACAAGCTGTTGAATTTGCTGCTCTACGCCCTGCAAATATAACCGCGCGGAATCATATTGGGCCTGCAGGGCACTTTTCTGTTTTTCATAATAGGCCATTTTGACTGCCATTTGCTTGTGCATTGCTGTGGGGACCCACGTGGCACCGAGGCGGTACAGCCCCCGGCGAGCCATGGCAGTCTGCATTTTCACATCCGCCTGCGTGAACATATGGCGCAGGTTTTGATACAGCATCGCGGCATGGTTGCCCGAGTAATGATTTAGCGCAATAAAAATATTGTCCAGTAACAGTCGGTTGCCGCTGTCGAGATTCAAGGCCTTGCGGTAGCAAACCAAGGCACGCGGCTGCTGCCGCTGATGATAAGCGGTAATGGCCAAATCATTATTAGCGATGACATTTTTTGGGTTTTTTGCCAATACCGCGGAAAAGTGCCGCGCTGCAGCGGTAAAATTGCCCGCCCGATAGTCCAGCGCACCAAGAATAATTAGCGCCTTGCCGGCACTGGGATTTATTTTTAAGGCCGCTTGCGCCAGCACGCGGGCGGCCTCAAATTTTCCGGCCTTGTAGTTAGTCAAGGCCATTTTCATCTTGGCCGTGGACTGTGCTTTCAAGGCTTTTACCTGCTGGGCGGAAACCCACTTGCCGTCAAATCGGACAAATCCCAGCGAGCGATATTGTTGGTACTGCGTTAGCTCTGCCTGGGCCTTTTTCAGAAATGCGGAGTGCTGGTAGTGGGCCATATAATCACTGATGGATTTAATAATGGTATCCAGACTGGTTTGTCGGCCGATATTGTATTGCAGAGCGCTGAACGCATTTTTTGCCGCAGTCGCCGGGGTGGCTGGGCCGCCGAGTTCAATGCCCGCCAGATCCTTGACCGGTACCTCAAATACGGGGCCTTGGTTCGGCGTAATGACGTACTTATTGCCGTTTCGGTCAAGGTGCCCTTGGATTACCCGGCCATCGGTAAGCGTAATGGTATCGGCATGCAATGCTGAAGCGGCTAATGCGATTAGAACACCGGCCAACGAGACAAAACGCATTTTCATCGGTGGACTCCTTTAATATGCCGCAGGCCCAAGCATTTTTCAGCCAAGAAGGATCAGGATCACCTTGTATTATAACCATCGGTCCCCTTGCTTGTCGAGATAAAAATGCCGCATAACCTTATACCCATTGACTTGTAGGCCATATTGGAGTTATAAGCCGCTTTGCGGGAAAGATTATGTTATTCTTTACAGCTCTTCTCCCGGCAGGTTCGTAGGATTTTTGTGGAGGTATTTTTTATGACTGGGCATTCCAAATTCCGCGCGGCTAATTTTTCGCACAAGGCTTCCGGCCAAAAGTTGGCCCGCGTGCTTCTGCTTGCCGCCGCTGCGATGGCGACCGGTTATTACTCCGGGAACCTGCAAGCTGCTGATACCCCCACCACCTGGTCGGGTGGCAGCACCACGGACAGTTTCTGGAATGACGCTGCTAACTGGTCGGCGGGAATCCCCAATAATGGGACGCCCACGGGATCCATTTATGACGCCACGATTGGCACCCCAACGCGACTACCGGCGGATCTTGATGGGGGAAGTTTTACAGTTGGTCAACTTTCAGTCACCGCCACCGGTACGGTAATTACCAACACCAACACGTCTGCCGCCAATTTAACCATTGATCCCGCTTCCATGGCAACACCCGCCGGTTCAAGCATCGCCGGCAATATTGACGGCGGTTCCCCCGGTGGTATTACCCTGACCTTCGGCAGTGGCACCGCGGCGGCTGTTACCAGCACAATTTCTGGCAACCTGATTAACAAGCTGGCTTTAGTAATTAATCAACCCGGCGGCACGGTGGTGCTTTCCGGCACCAATAATAACTACACCGGCGGGACCACCCTTAGCGCCGGTACCTTGTCCATTTCATCAGATGGTCAGCTCGGCGCTGGGACCGTGACGTTTAGCGGCGGCACGCTGCAAACCACCGCCGCTATTACTGATGCCCGCGCGATTACCCTTAATTCCGGCAGTGGAACTATTGACACCGATGGCCAAGGCGACCTGTTTTCCGGCGTGTTCAGCGGCACCGGGGGATTGACCATTTTAAGTTCAACAACGGGCGGTGTCCTGACGCTTTCCGCGACCAATACCTACGCCGGTGCGACGACCGTTACCAGCGGCACGCTGGCTCTTACCGGCACTGGGAGCATCGCAGCATCCAGCGGCGTAACAGTCGCGTCCGGTGGAACGCTGGATATTTCCCAAACTACCGGCGGCACGACTTTTGCGGGCCTCAGTGGTACCGGTGGCACAGTCTCGCTTGGGTCTCAGGCTCTGACGCTTGATGTCACGGGAACCGATTCGTTTGGCGGCGTCATTCAAGATGGGGGAATCAGCGGCGGCACGGGTGGGATTCTCAATAAAATCGGAACCGGCACCGAAGTTTTGACGGGGGCCAACACGTATACCGGTGGCACGAATGTTTCAGCAGGTACACTGGTGGCCGGGGCACCAAACGCTTTGGCCAGCGGAATTGTTGCAGTCACCGGGACCTCTTCCGCCCCCACGACCTTCGAATCTTCCACCTATTATGATGCTTTTTCCACGGGTATTACCGCGGCACCCGCAACCGCCAGTGAGTCAACAGTTATAGCTGCGGAACTTGAGGAGAACGCCACGAGCTTCAGCGTGGAATTGGCATCCTGACTGTAGCCTTTTACGCTGATCGCTTCGGGAGTGGCGGCGGTAATACCCGTGGAAAAAGCATCATAATAGGTGGAAGATTCGAAGGTCGTGGGGGCGGAAGAGGTCCCGGTGACTGCAACAATTCCGCTGGCCAAAGCGTTTGGTGC
>DAHXLH010000040.1:0-12339 GCA_027366115.1 Phycisphaerales bacterium | reverse complement strand
AAAGCACCTGCCCAAGCTAATGGAAATGATAAAACAGGAAAAAGCCCGCAAGCCGACCGCTGTTTCCTGATCTATCCATTCAGGGTCGAGATTTATTAATAGCGTCATCATATCAGCCATCATATCGTCATCGTGGACTTGTTAATAAAAATTCCATATAATTAAGCAAATTTATCCGCGACTGAAGTCAGCGGTGAGGGTTGAGTGTATGCAATATTTTCTCGTGAGGCTTGTTTATCAGTACCATGAAATTTGAATCATCCGAAGAACGTTCGGAATTGCCGCCTGACGCACTGTTTGTTCCTGAATCCGCGTCGCCCGATGATTTGACCGCCGGGCCAGCGGAAGCAGCGTCTGGGGACGATTCCGCAGTTACAGCTAAACCGCGCCGCCGGCGACGCGGCGGCAGAGGCCGCGGCGGACGTGGACGCGGAAAAGCCGTGCGCCGTAAGGCTCCCGCGCCAACGGCCGAGACAGTTGTTCCAGCGGAGCCGGACGCGCTGGCGGCGTTGCCTTCGGTCTACCAGAGTACCGACGCTGATCCAATATTGTCCGAAGCGTCGGGCACCCGTGAGGCTGAACCGCCAAGCCCTCCTGTCGCCCCACACCCCGCGGAACTGCCCTTGGAGATTACGGCACCCCAGGATCAACACACTGGCTTGCCCGCACCATCGGTTTCGACACCGGGGTCAGCCGGCAGCGCGGGGTATGCTGTTCAGCGTCCTAACCCGGATCGACTTGTGGCACGCGCTGCGCCCGGGCTTACGCGCCATTCCGGCCGGCGATCCTTCAGTCAGGGAAAAGTGCGGCATCAGTTCCGCCCGACGGGTACCTCGCGCAGCATAACCTCCAGCGGAATAACCGATTCACTTATTGCGGATTTAGTCCCCCCTGCACCGGTGCATCGTCATCAGACCCGTCGGCAGGCTGATCCGGCCGGCAAACCCGCCCACGCAGAAAATGTCCGGATGGCTCCGCCGTCCCCGATGCAGGAAACTATTCCGGTTCGCTTGCCAGATTCGGATAGCGGCACCCCGGCCGATAGCGCAGCGCAGGAACCGGATCTTATGGATGGTGAAGTGCCGTCATCCAAGCCTGTTGCCCGGAAGAAAGGTCCGCCCCAGATCATGCTGGTCAACGTGGCGGATTCGGAAGAAGTTCGCATTGCCATTGTTTGCCAGGGAGTGTTGGAAGAACTTTACACGGAGCGGGCCAGCCATGATCTGCATGTGGGCAATATCTACAAAGGCCGGGTAACCAATGTCGAGCCGAGTATACAGGCGGCGTTTGTGGATTTTGGAATCGGCAAAAATGGATTTCTGCATATCAGTGACTTGCATCCACAATATTTTCCACAGCACCATAAATCCACGGCGAAAATGCACGCCGCCGGTGCTAAAAAAGCCGATACTTCGGAACTCTCTGAAGGACCGCAATCCACAGAACCGGATTCTGCCGCCAACTTTGAAGAAATGGGGGGTGAAATTGATGAACTCTTTGATGAAGATGCGGAAATACTGGTAGACAATGATCACATTGCGCCCATGGAACGCGTGGGCCGCAAAACGCCGCGTCATTCGCGCCCGCCGATTCAACAATGCTTGCGGCGCGGGCAGGAAATCATTGTTCAGGTAACCAAAGAAGGCATTGGCACAAAAGGTCCCACGCTGACCAGTTACATCAGCGTGCCGGGGCGATATTTGGTTATGATGCCCGGTATGAGTGCGTTGGGTGTTTCCCGAAAAATTGCCGACGATGAACAGCGCCGCGCCATGAAACGCCTGCTGCGGGAACTCAATCCGCCGGAGAATCTCGGCTTTATTATCCGCACCGCCGGCATGGATCGCACGGCCCGTGAATTACAGCAGGATTTGCATTTTCTCGTGCGAATCTGGAAGCGCATCACCCATCGGCTTGATACCCAGCGCACACCGGCGTTGCTTTACGAGGAAAGTGACCTGGTCATACGCAGTATTCGGGATTTAGCGGTGCAGGAAATGGACCGTATTGTCGTGGATGATCCGGATGTCGCGGAGCGCATTCGTGATTTCCTCACCATCGCCAGTCCGGATTCCAGCATGGTTGAATTGTATCACGATCCCATGCCGCTATTTATTCGGTACGGGGTCGAACGGGAAATAGAAAAAATCAACAGCCGCCGGGTGGAAATGGCCAATGGCGGATCTCTGGTTATTGATTCCACTGAGGCGCTGGTCGCGGTGGACGTTAATTCCGGGCGCTACCGTGAACAGCGTGACGCGGAACTTACGGCGTACAATATCAACAAAGACGCCATCGCGGATTTGTGCCGCCAACTGCGGCTGCGTGATCTGGGTGGCGTGATTGTCATTGACTTTATTGATATGCGGGAAGATCGGCATAAGCGGGAAATTGAGAGCCTGCTGCGGGATGAATTGCGCAACGATCGCGCCAAAACCAAAGTGCTTCGCATGAGTCAATTCTGCATGATTGAAATGACCCGCCAGCGGGTCAAACCGAGTTTGAAGCGCGGCATCTATCAGGACTGCCCCCATTGCCGCGGCACCGCCCTGATTAAAACGCCGGAAAGTGTCACGCTTGATGTGATGCGCCGGCTGGCTGCAGCCACTCTGCATAAGGACATTGCCCGGATTGAATTAAAAGTCTATCCGACGGTGGCCGGTTACCTGCTCAATAAAAAGCGCCGCGAGTTAGTGGCCATGGAAGACCGCACCGAGAAAAAAATTATCATAACGCCCGATGCGGCCTTACCCGATGATTCGGTGCTTATTGAGGCTTATGACATTCGCGGAAACTTAATCAACATCGCCACGTGAACGGCACATGTTGCGCCTTATTCCGCTTCGGATTGATCCACGCGCTTAATGTTCGCCCCCAGGGAATTCAGTCGTTCTTCAATTTTTTCGTAGCCGCGGTCGATGTGATACACTCGATTAATGGTCGTCGTGCCGCGGGCGGCCAGTCCGGCCAGGACCAGAGCGGCCGAAGCGCGCAGGTCACTGGCCATCACGGGTGCTCCGATCAGTTGCTGCTCGCCTTCAATAATGACCGTGGCTCCTTCGCGGTGCATCCGTGCGCCGAGTCGCGTTAATTCCGCCACGTGCATGAAGCGATCAGGAAAAATTTTCTCTGAAACAATGCTGTTACCATTAGCGATGGCCAATAACGCCATAAACTGCGCCTGGAGGTCGGTGGGAAACCCCGGATACGGTTGCGTGGTGATAATGGCCGCTTCCAATCTGCGAGCGGATGCTACCGTCACGCCTTGGCCGCTTTTTTCCACAATAACACCAATGCTGCGCAGCTTATCCACCGCCGCCATTAAATGGTCAATGCGGACATTATCCAGATTCAACTCACCATTGGAAATGGCCGCCGCCACCATAAAGGTGCCGGCTTCAATGCGGTCGGGAATAATGCGATGTTCGGCTCCGTGCAGTGCCGGAACCCCCTGCACAACAATTCGCGGCGTGCCCTGCCCGGCTATTTTGGCCCCCATGCTGGTGAGATAATCGGCCAAGTCCACAATTTCCGGTTCACAGGCGGCGCATTCAATCACGGTCGTGCCCTGGGCCAGCGTTGCGGCACTCATGACATTGGCCGTGCCTAAAACGGTCGAACCAAAATTGCCACCAAGAAATACTTCAGCACCGTGTAACTTTTCGGCATGGGCAATGATATCCCCGCCTTCCAGTTCGATGGTTGCTCCCAAGGCTCGCAGCCCGCGCAAATGTATATCTACGGGGCGGTCACCAATGGCGCAGCCGCCGGGCATGGAAACTCGCACATGACCGCGTTTGGCCAGCAGCGGCCCCAGCACACATATACTGGCCCGCATTTTCCGCACGACATCATAGGGCGCATGGGAGCAGGTTTCGTCAACGACTTCAATTTCCAGTTTACCGTCGGCTTGTCGTTCTACGCGGCAGCCCAGAAGTTTAAGCAATTCAATCTGACTGCGGATGTCCTGCAGATTGGGAATATCAGCGATAACAGATTTACCATCCGCCAGCAGTGCCGCCGCCATGACCGGCAACGCCGCATTTTTAGAGCCGGCAATCCGCAACTTTCCGCGCAGGCGCGCGCCACCTTCAATGACAAATGAATCCATCGTGCAAATCCTCCATGATTTGTATCCAGCCGATGCAGGGGCTTCCGCAGGCATCCTGATCCATCAGACTCATGCGGCAAAATTATACCCTGCCTTATTTCAACGCGATACGGCGCACGAATGTTTTTTTTGTCAACTGCTTGCAGCAGTGACAAAGCACCAGCGGGGTCGCGGGCGGTTGCTTGTTATGAAGGATGCCGCGGGCGATCTTCCGGCTCAATAGTTCCGCTTGTGGCGGCCATTTTTCCCGTCTATCATAGATGCAACGAGAGGCGGTCATGAATATGCGTTGTGGGAACGGCTTTGGGAAGTTTGGCGCTGGACCGCAGGGGGCCTTCAGATGCAGCATGCTGTGCACTATCGTGCTGGGATTGATCTTATGCCTGCCGATGCTTGTGCGCGGTCAAAGTGTGATTTCACACGCACTCGCCTCCAAGCCGCTTGAGACCACGGAGCATCGCCACACCGCCATTATCACCATCACCGGTTCGGTTGATCGCATAACACGGGTCAGCGTGCAACGGCGTATTGCAACTGCATTGAAACGTAAAAGTTCCATATTGATTTTTCAAATCAATTCACGCACCGGGCAACTCCGTGAGGCTTTAAAAATTGCCGCGCTAATCCGGCATTCTCATGTCGCCACGGTCGCCTGGGTTAACAGAGCGGCAGTCGGGCCGGCGGCTATTATTGCGGCGGCATGTACCAAGGTCATCATGTCGGGTAATGCCGCATGGGGGGACGGACAAAGCTTCGCCCTTAGGGGGGCCGATGCCGCAAAAATTGCCGCTAATCCGATGGCCGAGGTCTCATCGCCCGCGCTAAAGTCTTTGCAGAAAGATCATGCGAATCATCCTGAGCTGATTCTTGCAGGAATGATGGATCGCAAGATACAAATTGCTTCAGTGGTTAACAAAATGACCGGAGAAACGCGGTTTGTGTTGCCGCAAGAACGCGCCCGATTAATGCGATTGACCACGGCCGTTCCCGGCCATGCCGCGGTTCATCCGTGGGTCTACGTTAAACGCGTCAAGCACGCGGGTACGCTGCTGACACTGGGCGCGCGGGAGGCGGTGCAAATGGGCGCGGCAGCCGCGGTCATCCATGATCCGGAAAGTCTGCCTGCCATGTTGAACATTACTGCGTCGAAAATTCCCGTAATGCGTCTGGATTTTCTGGAAAAAGCGTCGCGTTTTTGTTCGCGTTTTCAGGTCCGGTTTTTTTTGCTGATTATTATGCTGGTCTGCGGGTACATCGAATTCAGCCACCCGGGCCTGATGATTCCCGGATTGATCGGCTTGGCGGCCTTGGCGCTATTTCTTGGCGGCCCCATGCTCACGGGCCTGGCCAATTGGTGGGAGGTGGGCATTATATTTCTGGGAATTGTGATTATCGCCTTGGACTTTATCCATTTTGGCGGTTTGGGGCTGCTGGCCATTCCGGGATTTATTTTGGCCATTACCGGTATGATCGCATCCTTCGTTCCCATGGGTGCCTCGACGGTTGGGGCGGAAAAGGCCTTTCAAACCGGCCTGGGGGTGGTAACTTTGGCAATCATTGCCGCGGGATTGATCATTGCCTTGTTAATCAGGTATCTGGACATTACGCCGGGCTTTCGGCGATTGCAATTAAGGCCAGTGTCCGCGTCGCTGCGCCATGACAGGTCGCCGGAGGCGCTGGGCGATCTGTTATTTGTCGGGGCGGTCGGGCGGGCGGTCTCGGAGCTGCGGCCGTCGGGAAAAGCGCGGTTTGATAATCATCTGGTAACCGTGGTTTCACGCAATGAATTTATCGCGCCTGAGTTGCCGGTGGAGATTGTGGAAATACGCGAAAATCAGATTATCGTGCAGAAAATATCGGATGATGGCGCGCCGGTTGAAGTGGCGCTTTAGGACTGAACTGTGATGAATTTCGACCTTCTGATGGCCTGCATTCTTCTGTTTGTTGGCGGCTTTATTTGTCTGCTGGCGGAACTGGTGGTTCCGGCACACGGCTTTATGGCGATTCTGGCGGCCGCGTTTGCTATTTCCGGGATGATTTTAAGTTTTATAGTTGGGCCGACCTTTGGCATGGTTTGCGCCTTAGTTCTTTTGGTGCTGACTCCTTTGGTGATCACCGGATTTGTGAAGTATTATCCCCACAGTCCCGTTGGCCGCCGCGTGCTGTTGCGGGGGCCTAATCCGCAGAAGGTAAATGCGGTTTCCAAAGATCAGCAGATTGAATTGACTGCTTTGATCGGCCGCACCGGATCGGCGGTGACGACCTTGCGCCCAGCGGGGACCGGCCTGATCGACAGCCACCGCATCGCGTGTATAAGTGAAGGCCCGATTATTGAAAAAGGCGCTCCGATTCGTGCCGTTGCGGTGTCCGGGGGCCAACTGGTGGTACAGGCAATCTGACAGTTAAATCGGCGATTGGTCATTTAGAGAGTTGTTGTCTCGCCCCTTATCCAGATCAAACCGTTTTCCTGGGACCGATCCGCGTGCCCGCGCGTCATGGATAGGCTTTGAGCCTATCACGTAAAACCATTTTGCAATTTACCTTGCTTGCGCCATGATGGCGAAAATGAAAAACGGGCTGCCACTCATTCGCGTTCATCGGGCTTATCCACGCGTGCTGCGCGCTGCAAACGACAGTACTGAGTTATTCGCCCCTCGGCTGGTTATTGTGGGGAGTGCTTTGGGAATCGCGGCGCTGGTTTATCTGGGGCGGTTACTACTGCATAGCACGTCCGGTACTCCGCCAATATCCATTGGGCTGCCGTGGCTGATCCCCTTTGTGGTACTGCTGGCGGGGATCGCTTTTATCCCCGGCATTTTCCCGCTCTGGTGGGAAAAGTTTTACGCGTGGTTCTGCCTAGGCGTGAGTGTCCTGGCGGCAATGGCGTATTTATCGCGATTCCATCGCGCCGCTGGGGCGGAATTATCGGAAAGCCTGGCGACGTATTGTGATTTTATTGTGTTGCTCTCGGCGCTATTTATTATCGCATCGGGCATTTTTATACGCGTCAAAGCGCCCGCCACGGTGCGTCTGAACGTGCTGTTACTTGTCTGGCTTATGTTTTTTCGCTAAGGGGGCACCACAAGCATGAAACCTTCGAGGTCGCTTTAATGACTGACTGCAAACTCACCGTCCAAAGTCGCACTGCTGACGGCCGCGTTGATCCTATGCGGCTGCTGGGTGCGTTGGCTGGGCAGAGTGGGGACATCGCGATGCTGCACAGCGGACCTGGGGGGCACGTAGTCCTGGCGGTCAACGTGATTTCCGGCGTGCAAATGACTGCGGAGCATGGGGAGATCAAATTGCGCTGCGCCGGGCTGGCGGCGCGTGGCCACGCTAACGGAGACGTTTCAATCACGCCGTCCACGGCCTGGCAACGCTGGCAGGATAATATCACCACGATTTCATTTTCCCAGCCGCCGCCGGATCGCATCGGATGGATCGGTTGGTTCAGTTACGAATCCGGCGTGATGGCGGAACTGCCCCAGTTGTATGACTCGCCGGAGGGAGATTTTCCCCTGGCGCATTGGCAGCTCTTTGAACGCTATTTTGTTTTGGATTCCTCTAAGCAGCAATGGCTTTTGGTGGCGTTGCACCCGGACGCCCGCGACGCGGAAAATGTCATCGGGCAAATGCAAGGCCAGTTGAACGCCGCCAACTCCTGCGATGCATCGGTGGATGCTCCGGTGAAAGCTACAAGCCTGCAGCATCCTGATGGCTCCGCGTTCAAGGCGGCGGTGCGCCGATGCAAAGAATACATTGCCGCCGGGGATATTTATCAGGCCAATATATCCGCCGTCTGGACCGCCCGGATTGCCCAACCGGGATACCAAGTTTTTGGGCGTCTGGCGGAAAAAAACCCGGCACAGTTTGCCGCGTTTTTACGTTATGGGAAAGACGAAATTATTTCCGCATCGCCGGAATTATTTCTGCAACGCACTGGAGAGATACTTGAAACTCGCCCCATCAAAGGTACCCGCCGGCGTCTCTGTGGCGATGCTGTTGCCGATCAGTACCGCTGTGACGAACTGCTGCACAGTGAAAAAGATCGCTCGGAACTGGCGATGATTGTGGATTTGCTAAGGAATGATCTGGGACGCGTGTGCACCAGCGTGTGCGTGGAAAAAGTCCGGCAAATTGAAAAATTGCCCGCGCTCTGGCATACGCATGGGGTGATCACGGGTAAACTACCTCCCCATGTGGGTAAACGGTGGGATGAAATCATCACGGCTATGTGCCCCGGCGGCTCCATTACCGGAGTGCCTAAAATTAGAGCGATGGAGATTATCCGGGAACTGGAAAATCAGCAGCGCGGCATATATTGCGGCAACATCGGTTGGATCAGTCCGACTGGTGACGGTGCATTGAATATTGCCATTCGCACCATCCATATTGCCAATAGCATTGCAACGTTTCGTTCCGGCGCTGGTATTACCGCCGACAGCAACCCGGATGACGAATATGCGGAAATCCTCGCCAAAGCGTCGGCGTTAATGTGTGCATTAACAGGAGAAATGTTATGAAGCAGAGGCGCGTACCAGAGATTATGGATTCTTCGGACATTTCTCCAGAAAGTCACCACCGTGCTTTGGCCGCGCTGGAACGCATTAATCACTGGAGTGACAGTGCTGGAATTGTGTGGCGTGAAATTCATCCGATGGTTAAAAACGAGGGGGTGTTACGCGTCTTGGATATCGCCACGGGTGGGGGAGATGTCCCGGTTGCTCTGTGGAAACTGGCTCATCAGGCAGGGGTAAAATTGGAGATCGCCGGCTGTGATAAAAGCTCGATTGCCATTGCCCATGCCAAAATTAACGCGGAAAAACAGGGTGCCACAATCGACTGGTTTATCTGGGATCTTTTTACGGACCCGGTTCCGCAAGGCTATGATATCATTATGAGTTCTTTGTTTATGCATCATCTGGATTCTTCACAGGCCGTCGGGTTCTTGAAAAAATTGGCCGGGGGGGCCGGGAAGCGGTTGATCGTCAATGATCTAAGGCGCTCCACCACCGGATGGCTCCTGGCATCCGGCGCTGCATGTTTTTTGGGTTCGCGTGTGGTGTGGGTGGACGGCCCGAGATCCGTTCGAGCCGCGTACACCATGGCGGAAAGTGCGGACTTGGCAGCACAAGCGGGTTTAAAAGATGTCAAAATTGAACCGCGCTTTCCATTTCGCTTTGTCTTGTCCTGGAGTCGGACATGATTTGCTTTTCCGCGGCCGGGGATGCTGGTCGCCTGTGGGATGTATTGGTGGTGGGGGCCGGTGTGGCGGGCGCGATGGCAGCTCATGGTGCCGCGCAGCGGGGATTAAGTGTGATGTTAATTGATAAGGCGGCGTTTCCACGCGGCAAAGCGTGCGGGTGTTGTTTGAATCAGGCGGCAGTGAAGTTGCTTGAAGAGGCACAATTTAATATCCGCGATTTAGGTGCCACGCCGATTGATCGGTTTTTTTTGGCTTGTGGTGGTACCACGGCCAAAATACCCATCCCCAGCGGATTGGCAATTTCGCGCGAGGTGTTGGATATGGCATTAATTAACCATGCACAGAAAGCTGGAGCCGCTTTTATGCCGCGCACCACGGCGCAGGTCACTGCCAGTTTTTCTACCCACCGAGAAGTATCTGTCGCGCAGGAGGGCATAGTTTCCTCGTTGCGAGCTAAAATCGTGCTGGTTGCGGATGGACTGGGCGGGCGGTTGCTCCGTGACGATGACGGGTTGCAAATTGCGGCAAATTCGCGCGTGGGTATTGCCGGGACGCTTGAATATCCCGCCAGAGACTACGCTCCCGGAATCATCTACATGGCCTGTGGAAAAAGGGGATACGCCGGGATGGTCACTGTGGAAAACCAGAGGCTGCATATCGCCGCCGCACTGGATGTTCACGCCGCACGTGACGCCGCGGGGGCAGGCAACGCCTTGGCTGAAATAATCCGAGATTCGGGATTGCCGGTACCCGCGGGCCTTCCGACATGCCGCTGGCATGGTGCACCGGCGCTTACACGCCGTCGGAGCCGACTTTTTGAAGAGCGGCTTTTTATTCTTGGTGATTCGGCCGGATATGTTGAACCCTTTTCCGGAGAGGGAATGGCTTGGGCCTTAGCCGGTGCCAAGCGAATCCTGCCGCTCGTTGAGCAAGCCGTTCAGGCCTGGCGCGAGGAACTCGGGCCGCAATGGCAGCAGCAGTTCCGTGATCTAATCGGACCGCGGCAGCGAATCTGCCGAGCGGCGACTATATTGTTGCGGAATCGGGGCGTCACGCGATTGGCGGTTGAGGCGCTTAAAATTTCGCCGGCACTGGCCGGCCCGCTGGTTCGGCAGATGAATCGGCCTATAGCTATGGCTTAATTGTGGAGTTCAGATGGGTTTGCATATCACCGCTCTGGGGACGGCGCTGCCGGATTACGGTATCAGTCAGGATAAGGCGTGCGCTATTGCCCAAAAGGGTCTCACGGAAAAGCAGTCCCGCCTTCTGGCCACGATTTATCGAAAAACCAGCATTAAACGCCGCCATACTGTGCTGTTGGATGGGGAGAATGGTGCCACGCCGTTTTATGAGGTCTCGGATACTTCTTTCTCCGCGGGGCCGGGCACCAGGCAGCGCATGGATCGCTATGCGGCCGAGGCCGTTCCTCTGGCGATTCGTGCCTCACAAGCCGCCTTGAGCAACGCACGCTGTGGGCCAGCCTCCGTGACTCATCTGATAACGGTCTCGTGTACCGGATTTTTTTCACCCGGAGTGGATAGCGAAATTATAGAAACCTTGCAATTATCCCGGTCAGTTAGCCGGGTGAATATCGGTTTTATGGGGTGCCACGCGGCGCTTAATGCCTTGCAGGTGGCGCTGGCCATTGCCAACGCGCAGGCGGATGCGACGGTTTTATTATGTGCCACGGAATTATGCAGCCTCCATTTTCAACAAGGCTGGAATACTGACAATGTATTGCCCAATGCGTTATTTGCCGACGGTTCCGCGGCGATTGTGGGAAAGGCTGCCGCGCCGGGCGAACGCTGGACCTGCCAAGCCACCGGCTCATATCTATTGCCCGAATCCAATGCGGATATGACATGGCGCATCGGCGACCATGGTTTTCAGATGACGCTTTCGCGGCGCGTGCCGACGTTAATCGCAGAAAACCTCAGACCCTGGCTGGAGCAATTCCTGGCGAAGCAAAATCTGACTACTTCGGATATCGGTTCCTGGGCGGTTCATCCCGGCGGACCGGGCATTCTGGATGCCGTCAGCACCAGCCTGAGTTTGCCTGCTGCCGCATTGGATGTTTCCCGTGCGGTGCTGGCTGACTGCGGCAACATGTCCTCGCCGACGATCCTGTTTATTGTGGAGCGTCTGCGGCAAAAGTCGGCACCGCTACCGTGCATGATGCTGGCCTTCGGCCCCGGCCTGGCCATCGAAGTCGTCTTGTTGATTTAATTACCGCACTCGGCAACCGAGCTGCTTAGTGATGCCGCATCCATGGCGGCATTTTTCCGCGTGGCAAGCTCTTGAGGTACGCGGTGACCGCCACAGCATCGGCATGGTTCATGCGATAGGCCGGCATGGGTGGCCCGGCATAATGCCCGCGCGGATCACGGCCGGTGGTTAGGAATTTAATCATGGCGCCGGCATTCCACCGCCAAGGCAAACCCGCAATATTCGGGGCACCATGCGGCCAATGGCGCACGGGGAAGTTGGGCTTGTAGGCAATTTTAGCACCCTGCAACCATTTGGATTTGATAAACCGGCCATTCTGATCCATGGGCGTATGGCAGTCGCCGCACATGGCCACCTGATTGACCAGATAACTTCCACGGGATATTTCCATATCCACCGGCGTACCGGCCGCAGGCGCTGCCGCAACGGAAGCCTCCAAGCCCAAGTTGGCTGTCGGCCGCATTGCCACACCAGCGGTGATGCCGGCAGCCAGCAACACCGCACCCGCAACAACCCCTGATTTCTTGATGCGTTTACTCATGAAAGCTCCAAAAAAATATAAAACACCTTGCCGGAAATCCTGTGCGTGTCACACCCGTGCACTGAATAAGCTAGCCAGACCGGCGTATTTGAGCAAGGCCTCCGTCGGATCTTTGCCGGACCGCACCTTGAGCCCCTGTCGCATTGCTCATTCCGCAATATCCAAGCGCCAACCACGCACAAGACGCCCAACGCACAACGGTAACAAAAGTTGCAGGAGCACACGCTGCCCAATCGCCAGAACCTCCCGCCGCTC
>DAHXLH010000035.1:0-17705 GCA_027366115.1 Phycisphaerales bacterium | reverse complement strand
TTGCACACACCGGATCGCAAGGGTGATTCGGCGGATATTACACTGGGGTTTGACAAGCTGGGGCCTTATCTGGGAGAGCACCCATCGTTGGGCTGCGTGGTGGGCCGCGTGGCGAATCGCATTGCCAATGCGCGATTCCGGCTGAATAAAAAGGATTATGTCCTGTACGCCAACAACGGCGCGCACAGCCTGCATGGCGGCAAAGTGGGCCTGTCCCGCAGAGTGTGGAAATCTCAGCAGACCAAAGTCAATGGCGTGCCGGCCGTTGAATTTACCTACCATAGTCCGGACATGGAAGAAGGTTACCCCGGGACGGTGGATTTCAAGGCCATCTATCTGATGCCTGATAATCATTGCATTCGCCTGATTATGGAAGCGCGGACGGATTATCCCACGCCGGTAAATCTTACCAATCATGCCTATTTTAATTTTCACGGGGCGGGTAACGGCGATATTTTGGATCATGAATTGACTCTTCATGCGGACCATTTCACGCCGGTGGATGGGTCGCTGATTCCCACCGGTGAAGTTTCTTCGGTCCACGCCACCCCCATGGATTTTACTCATCCCACCATCATTGGTTCCCGTATTGCCCAGGTGCCGGGCGGCTATGACCATAACTTTGTTCTGCGAACCGGGGATGACGCGCTGCACCCAGCGGCGCGGCTGACGGAAGCAACCACGGGCCGAGCCATGGAAGTGTGGACAACGCAACCGGGTGTGCAGCTTTATACCGGTAATTTTCTTGATGGTCGCGTAAGCGGAATCGGTGGGCCGTATCAGAAGCACGGCGGCTTGTGCCTGGAAACCCAGCATTTTCCAAATGCCGTCCATCATGGGCACTTTCCTTCGATTATTCTGCACCCGGGCCAGCACTATCACCATATTGCGGAGTATCGGTTTCCTAAACCTGTGTAACAGATGCAATCAAGCCGCGTTGATCGGCAAGTGAATTATTGGGCAATGTAATTGGAGAAACAAGATGAAGACGTTGGCAGTGAAACAGTTGGCAACCGCATTAACGGCGGTGATTTTGGCGACAGCGGGCGTAGCGGGAATTCAGGCACGCTTGCAGGCCGCCGCGATGCATTCCGCGGTGGCTCCGGTGCTTTCATTTACCATGCCATCACTGGCGGGAAGAAAAGTGCATTTGAGGCAATATCAGGGCAAAGTGATTTTAATGGTCAACACTGCCAGCAAGTGCGGTTTTACACCGCAGTACGCGGGGCTTGAGGCACTTTATAAGCGGTTTAAATCCAAGGGGTTTGTCATTCTGGGCTTTCCGTCCAATGATTTCGGCCATCAGGAACCGGGGACAGATAAACAAATCAGCACTTTCTGTACAGCACACTACGGCGTAACGTTTCCGATGTTTTCCAAGATTGATGTGAAAGGCCCGCAGCAGTGCCCTTTGTATCATTACCTTACGGGCCGCAAGACCGACCCGCGGTTTGCGGGGGTGGTGAAATGGAATTTTGAGAAATTTCTTATTTCGCGCAGCGGGAAAATCGTGGCCAGATTCCGCTCACCTGTTACGCCGGAATCAGCAATTCTTGTGAATGCGGTGAAAACACAGTTAGCACAATAATCGGGTATGATGCCCCCGCGATGATCCAACTGTTTTTTGCACATTGGTATATGGCTTTCCTGCTGCTGCTTTGGGGCGCGGCCTTGTTGATTGCCGGATGGGCGGCGCGGGTGGCGCAGTTCTTCAACTTGCGGATGCCGCGCGTGGTTGAACAACCACTGGCCGATAAATTCCCCATGGTCGCGGTCATCGCACCGATAAAATCTGTGGATGCCAATACCCGTGAAAACATTTCCGCCCTGTTGAGCCAGGATTATCCCAACTATCGCGTTATTTTTGCGGTGCAATCCGCCGATGATCCGGTATGCGATCTGATTCGTTCTGCCCAGGAAGACCATGGCCTGAAAAAACGCATTGACCTAGTGGTAGCCGGGGTTGCCGCTTCGCGTGGGCAGAAGGTTCATAATCAATTGGCAGCGGTTGAAATCACCACAGAGCAAGACATTTTTCTGGCGTTCATGGATGCTGACGCGCATCCGGCGTCCAATTGGCTGCACGCGCTGGTTTCCATGCTCAATTCACACCATATCGGCGCCACCACGGGATACCGGTTTTATGTGCCCAGCAATGCCGACGCGGCCAATGCCGTCATCTGCGTGCTCAATGCCATGGTGGGAACCTTATTAGGCCCCTACCGGCGCACGGTGGCGTGGGGGGGGTCGATGGCCATCCGACGCAAGGATTTTTTTGCATTTGGCGTGCATGACGCATGGCAGGGCGCGTTAAGCGATGATTACGTGTTGACCCGATGCGTAAAGAAAAATGCGCGTACGAAGATCCATTTTGTGCCGCAATGTATTGTGGCGTCCCAGGCGGCCTTTGACTGGCCTAAAGCATGGGAGTTTGCGGTTCGGCAATATCGAATTACGCGGATATGCGAGTGGCGATTCTGGTTCACGGGCGTGGCGGGAGCGGGGCTGTATATTTCCGCGCTGGTAACCGCCCCCATAGCGGCCATTATTCTGGCGGCGGAAGGATCCGTCTGGTGGATCATTCCAGCGGTGGTGAGTGTCGGTTTGTATGGACTGTCCATCTATCGCGGATGGATGGTACTTAAAGCGGCCAGACGGTTATTGCCTGGTCATACCGCAGCAATTAATCAAGCGGAGTTCTGGTTCACGTGGGGCATGCCCGCAGTGCATTGTATCAATGCCATATTTCTACTGGCAGCGACGTTCGGCAGGATTATCACCTGGCGCGGCATACGCTATAAAATGAAATCCCGCACAGAGACAATCGTGCTTTAATTTTCCACCCGTGATGTGTGTCATTAGCTCGATGCGGAAGCGTTGAGCTGGCCGCGAAAACAGGTTTGATCGAACGACGCGTCCCGGTTCGCCGCCACCGATCCAGCGCGTGCCACGATACAACACAAATAATTTCCGCAACGCCATCCCGAATCAAACCATGACGCTGCCGCGTCAGGTCAGGCTGTGGGCTTCATTGCTTCGGCAACGGCAAGTTCAGCGATGCATTTACCTTTTGGGCGGCCATTGCACTGGCGGCGGCAGCTTTGAGCGCGGCGGCGCGGACTGACGGATTATTGGAAATACCCGCGACGGATAAATCGACGTTATACATCATTGCCGGGACAACCCACGGCAGCGGTGAGGCTTGCGTGGGATAAGAGGATTGCGCTTGTTTCAAGGCACCCGCGGCATGGACATTAAATTCCACCATGGCCTGCTTGCGGAAATTTTCCACCGCACCAGCCGGAGGCTGCTGCAGAGGCGACTTTTCACTTACCAGAGAAAAAATCTGTTTTCCGGCCTTGGCGGCCCCGATCTGAAGTTGCGCCGCATACATTCGCATAGCGGCAATCTGCCCCGCTTTCAGTGCTGCGGCGGCACGATACACTTCCAGCACACACTGGGGGGCGCGGCTCTGATTGGCGGCCACCAGCGGATCGCCCGGTTTAAATCCCAAGGTGACCAGGCTTTGGGCGTAGGCGCTGGAGCGGCGCTGCTCATTGAGGGCGGCCATGAGATCACTGGAAGCCGCGTCGGTGTATTTCGTAGCGATAGCAGCCTGTTTATTAATGGTTTTAATCAGGGCGTTAATACTGGCCGAGCGTCCGGCGGCAGAAGTAGGGGAACCGCCATCAGCACCGTCAATGAGAATGGTGACGCCGGCCTTAAGCGCGGAAATTTGGGCCGTATCGCTTTTGGCTAATTCCGCGGCAGACATTTGCGCCTGCCGCAAGGCGGAAACCTGATCAGCCCAGCGGGTTTGTTGCAGTTTCGCCGAACGAAGCGTAAGCGTCGCGAGTTGATACTGCGCTTGTAACACATTGGCTTTCTGATTAGCGGCCGCGGCTCGGTCCAGATAACCTGCTCCCCGCTTAAAATCTGCCAGCGTGGCGGGGGTAACAGTCACTTCGCCCTTGGTTTGCAAAGCCATGCCCCGAATATCCAAACCTTTGGCAATCCCCTGATAGTGCGTTAAAACACCGCGAAGAGATGCTGCTTTCTTTTGAGCTACCGCCACCGCACGTTTCGCGGATTTTTCCATATCTTGGGCCTTGCGCAGATCCCGATCATACAAGTGCAGATACAGGTCATGCTGCTTTTTCAAAAATGCCATTTTCACGGCAAAACGCCCCACCTGTGTTGATGAAGAATCCAAGGATAACACCTGATCCTGCAAAGTCATTAAGGCGGCGGATAATTGGTCCGTATGGACTTGCGCGGAGGCCAAATTGACCAGCCCGCGCTGCATTTCAAGTAAACCCTTAACTTGGAAATTCAAATCAGAATTGCCCAAGGCGCTGGAAAGCGTGGCATAGGCATGGCGCAAATCACGGCTAACCGAAGGAGGTTCCAAGTAAGCACCCGGATTACTTTTGGCGGCGTCCCGCGCAGAGGCCAACTGGGCCGAGCTTAACGGCGCGCTGATTGAAACCGGAAAATGAGCCTTGGCGTGATACCGGCCCGCATCTGCTAACAGCGCGGCCGCTTTGGCTGAGGCCGCCTGGGCCTGCACGTCAGCCTGATGGGATGACGAAGCGCCGCAACCGGTTAAGGCCGCAGTTACTGCAAACGCGGCCGCTAAACCAATGGCCCGCGCTACGCCGGTCCATCGACCTGCACCGACACTGACCGTAGGACTTGCCTGAGAAATAATAAGAACGGGCCGTTGTGTTGTAGAAATCACGTCAACTCCTGCCATAGCTCAGCCGCCACCCTGTCGAAAATCAGACGTTTTTGTACCACCACAACGCCCCGCCGTCAACTAAAAAGCGTAAAAATAATGGCACTCGAGGCACCGGGTTAACGACTTTGATGTCACTGTAGCTTCCCCAGAGATTCGATACAATCACAACAATGAGCCTATGCTGGCCGCCGGAAAGTTGCAGGCCCGAAGGCCGATCCGGGAATGGCCACACGGGTAAGCCGCCAATGCTTGGCATCCTGTTGGAATTCCAGCACGCGACTACTGTGCAAATTCGCAAAAGTCGCCTTCACCGTAAGGAATATAATGTTTTCGCCCTGTCGGCGCTCGGCAAGCACAAGCCGCCCCCCATTTTTTACCAGTGCCTCCGGCAACGGCACATTCCACAGGACTGGCAGAACTTTCCCATCCGCCAGTTCGTCTATTGCGCACGTTTCGCCGGCATTCAGCAGAAGATCCATTTGGAGCCGTGCGATGGTGTGATTTGTAAGTTTTAACTGATAGGAAAACACCTCACCCAGCACCAAAAAACAGGCCGCGGCCAAAGCGATCATCGCCACCACCGTAATGATGGCAAAACCGCGCGGGCGTTGGCGGCGCATGATCCCACGCGGAGGGGATTGAAAATTATTCCTCATAGCGCACCATGCTTTCCGGCATGAAGTTCTGCCGAGAGCGACATGAATGTTTGCGTAACATGTCGTTTTCCCCTCATCCATGATATTGACAGATAGTCGGGACTGAATTGTGCGAAATGCAAGTCCGGCAACAACGGGGGCCAATATTGCGGCGGGGGAGAGCTTTTTCCGTTCTGCCAAATCCGTGCCACGGTACCATTGGAATTCGCCAGCCAGAGAATCTCCCGCTTTTTTCCAAATCGGCAGATCAGACCATGGGATCCCTGCAACTGCAAATCCGGTGCAGTGGCGATATCCTGCCGCAATTCACGCATCAGTTGCCCCCGCTGGGATAAATGCGCCGCCCGTATATCAGCCTTGCTGAAGGTGTGGAGGCACACCACAAAAAATTGCCCGGACATCATTAAAAAAACCGCCATGAGGGGCAATACAGCGACGGCTTCCATAAGCGTAAAGCCACGGCCGTGACGGCACCGAAGCATTAATAAAGACCGTTTCATTTTGTGCCTCCCTTGTCCGAAGGTCGGGACGGGAGAGTTAACGCATAGAAAGTTGGTACATCTGTATGGCTGGCCGAGCGAATGGCCATCCAGTGACTGCCGGCGGGCAACGTTCCGGCCGCCTGACTGCTGATTTTGACCGGCGTAATAATCCACAGCTTGCTAATGGCGTCCTGAGGGCGGGCAATGGCATGATAGAGCATCGTCTGCTGATTGCGGGCCGCATTGCGAACAGCCGCCAAGTGCACGCAATCCCGGTTATACAGCCATACCAGATGAGCGAACATCGATGCCACCACCACGATCAGTACAATCGCCAAGGTCAGATCGAATAAGAAAAAGCCGCGTCGCCGAGCCATTATCCACCGCCTCTGCCAATAAACTGCAGCAGTTCAACGTAGGGAACATACAGCGCCAAACACAACATCAGGACCAGCGTTCCCATGGACAGCACCACCAGAGGAATACTCACTGCGCGAATGATTTCCACCCTGCGGCGATATTTGAGGTCGTAATAGCCCGCCGCCAATGCCAGCGCAGAACCGGTTGCACCCAACGGTTGGGCCACAGAGCGGCACACGATTGCCGGCAGCCCACACTTGGCAGCCGCCAGATCCGCCGACATCCCATCCAATATTCTTTTTCGCCAACGCCGCAAACGGTGCCGCGCCACCCGGCTGCCCACTGCCGCAGCAGCGGAATCAGCGACCTCCGGCAGCGGTCGGCCGACGGCGATGCCTTGAGAAAGTATCCGCGAACTATCCGACCAGGCCCGCCAACGAATCAGGGGACCGAGGATCGGCAGCCACCAGGCCACCCTGTCACGGATATAAATGGACACCGTTCCCGTGCGAAAAAAAGGCATGATTAACCGACGAAGTGCCGCACCTGCCGCACCAATGGCAACCACAGCCACGAAAGCCAATACGGGCATCCACCACCACTTTGGCACCCGAAAAATCACTTGCGATAACCACTGATTCTCAAAAGGAATTCCATACGCGTGGAACATTTTCCACAACTTCGGTGCCACAAAGTTTGCGAATCCCGCGGCTGCGAACATGAAAACGCCGAACGTTGCAATAACATAGAACCAGTAGCTCCCGTCCAACTCACTGGGAAGAGGCCACAACTTCCGTCGGGCGTTTAATCTCTCAAGCTCCTGCAGCAGGCGGCCGGATCTGTCGGCTTCGTCAATTGACGCACAATCGGCGGCTGGTAATTCCGGCAGTGCCAGGCGCAATGCTTCCGCAAGGGGCAGCCCTTGTTGCAATAACTCGGAAAGCGTCTGGAGCCGCACTCCGACCGCCCCAGGATCGCAGTTGGCCACAGATAGTAAATTTTCAGGCAGCGGATGATTAAGGCGAACAATGCCGTAAATTTTCTGAATAACAATGTCACTGCGTCGCCGGGCTATAAAATATCTCCCAATGACCCAAACCGGAATCATCAGCAGGAGCATGTCACCCAATCCATTCACCAAAAACAGTAATACCGCCGCAAAACACCAAACCGGCAGCCACGTTCCGAGAAATTCCAGCACGCCACGCCGGCGATGCCGCCGGGCGATGCGCCTTCGAGCCAGCCGGACTTTCAAGTTTTTAAGCATACACACCTGATCAAGCGATAGAGGAAGCCATTTCCGTTGCGCTTATCCCGGGCCAGCCAAGCCCCGTAGAAGGTACGCAAACGGCTGTTCCATGGAATATATGATAAGAAAGACCACCACTCCGATCAGCAGCAGGGACACAGGCGTCACCACCGCCGGAGCAATGCTCATTCGCGTTTGGGCTTCACGGGTATAAGCTTCTGACAGGACGGTCAGTGTTTCGGGCAAATTATTCCCCGCAATGCCACTTTGAATGGTCGCGGCAACCGATCCCGGCAACATCCGTCCCGGCGCAGCTTGATTCAGCGGCAAGCCGCGCGACAGCGCCTCATTTATCCGCACACCGTCGGCGGTTAAAGACGGCGAACCAGTCACAGAATTGGCCAACTCGACCGCCTGCGGCAAATCCATCCCGCTGACCACACCAACGCGTAACGCATCGCACCACCGGGCCACAAACCCCGCCCGCAATGTTGGCCCCAATACCGGAACATGCAAAGCCGCCCAGTCCTGCACATACAGCATCGCGGGGCGTTTACGAAAAATCAGCCAGAATCCCAGCACCAACACTACAATCGCCACAATCAAGGCCGCAAAGATCGGAGTACGCGCGCCGCAATATAGAATCACTTGTGTGATCAGCGGCATGCGAAATTTGTATATGTCGTAGCTGCCGTACAAGACGTGCTGCCGGCTGGGGGTCATCCAATTGCGGATAAAGCTCTGATAATATGGAAATACTTTTAATCCCATAAACATCAGGACCGCCAGCATCGCTGCGATCACACATAGCGGGTACGCCACCGCGCGGAAAATACTCTCCCTGAGCTTTTGTCGCAAATCCAGATGGTTTCCCAGATTTACCAGCACCTGAGACAAATTACTGGTACGAATGCCCGCATCCAGCAGCAACGCGTAATCCGGAGGAAATTCCGTGCGATGTTTTTCCACTGCCTGCGGCAGCGTAAGGCCTGCCTGTAAATCCGCGCTGATCGCCGACAAAACGCTTGAACGCCGCCCGCGCGGCGCGTCTGCGGATAGCAATTGGAATCCCGTTTCCAGCGGCAAGCCGGACTTTATCAGCAGCGACAACTGCTGATTAAAACTCTTGAAATCCTCCGCGCCCAACGGCCGCGTGCGCGTAGGAGCACCAGCGGGCCAGAGTTCCAATACCTTCAACTGCAGTGCGTTTAACGCCGACAGCGCGGCAGCTTGATCCGGGGCATTGAGCGTGCCGGAAAGTTCTCGCCCGGAATCCAACGTAGCTCGATAGCCAAAACTGCTATCCATGATTCACTCCTTACTTCCACGGCGACGCGCCCGCAACTTTCGCGGGAAAATTGCACGCCGTTGCCGACACTTGGTCAGGCAATCGGTGATGCAACCGCCACGCTTTCCGCCTGCGGCCCCAGGACCCGGTCCACTTCCGCTTGATCGGTGACACCGCGGGCAGTTAGATCCCGCGCTGCATCGTGCAGGCCATGATACGCCGAGGATTTCCGCATCGCCGCTTCCAAGCCCGCGGAATCGCTTTGATCCAGCAGTGCTGAACGCAGGGTTTGATCCATGCGAACACACTGCGCTATCGGCAGGCGTCCGGAATATCCGGTTTCCGTTTTCCTCCGCACCAGGCGCTGATTCAATAGGCCAAAAAGACTGCTGGTAATCTGATAGCGCTGAATTCCCATTTCCAACAGGCGGCTGATCGCCCCGGCCGCTGACCCCGCGTGCATGGTGCACACCAGACGGTGTCCGGTCAACGCCGCCTGCACCGCCAGAGAGGCTGTGGCGTTATCCCGAATTTCACCCATGGACAGCACCTGCGGATCTTGGCGCAACATGCTGCGCAAGGCGCGTTGGTAATCCAACTCGCCAAATGGACTAACTTCAATTTGTGTTACGCCCGGAATACCGCGCTCAATGGGGTCTTCCAGCGAAACAATGCTGATACCCGTCTGCGTGCGGGCCAGATGATCCAACAGGGCGTAAATCGTCGTGGTTTTGCCCGCCCCGGCCGGACCGATGACCGCTAACATGCCGCAATCTGACCGGCAGAATTCCATGAGAAAATCCAGCGTATCACGGGGTAGAAATAAATCCGAGAGTTGATGGGGCGCAAATAATTCAGCGGGCATACGAACCGCGGCCCGCAGACCGTGGAGTGTGGGTATAACTGACAATCGTACATCCAGGCGGCGCGGAGTCTCTACCGTCATCCGTCCCTCTTGGGGAATGTCTCGCCGATACGTCAATAAATGCCCCATGACCATCAGGCGGTTAACAATGGATTCGCCCGTCTCACTGGGAAGTTGCTCAATAATTTCCAGCAGCCCGTCAAGGCGAAAGCGAATTTGAAAGCCGTCCGCGACCGGTTCAATATAAATATCCGAAGCGCGGCGATCCAAGGCCCGGGCAATCATTGAATCCACGATCGGACGCACATCAGGAAAAGTTGCGGCGGTTGGTTTCATACCACACAACCCAAAATCTGCATTGGACGAATTAATTGCCTTATAACATTGAATACCTGCGGATGCAAGATTAATGGCTGACAATTAATGGATGATCATGGCAGCTTTACGGCCAATCACTCCGGGAGCCTATCCGAGTAATGGCAGGGAGTGCGATTACTCGGACAGGCTCAGTCCGAGGACCATGGCGCGTAAGGCTTGCGGTACAGGGAAATTCAGAATCAGGTATGGAACATCTGTTGTGCGCCGGAAAACGCGCCGCCACGCACGATACCCGGTTCATGGGCGGAACTGAAAGCCAAAAGTGGCCGCCCCGCCGAAATGGCGATCACACACTTTTATGATTAACTCGCGACATATTTAGAGATGAAATCCAAATAGCCGCGCGGGCCGTCGGCGCGGGTATGTCGGGCGACGGATTTATTAATTTTGCGGATGGCCTGAATTAAATCCTGTCGCGAATAATCGTTGACGCTTAAAAGCACGCGCAAATCCATTTGCAAACTCCGAACCAATTCATCCTTGCCGGGATCCATCTCCGGGTTGATTCCCATGCGATTCAGGGCGGAAGCCACCATGGCGTCGGTCAGGCGGGAACACCGCTGGTCAAATTCGGTGAGGCTGCGTTCGATCTCCATTAACAGGGGACGGTACTCTTCGGAGGTCAACTCCAGGGTCGGCGCGTTAATGCCACGGCCGTATAATTCTTTCAGGGGCTTTACAATACGTCGGTGCGTCACATCACCGATGGTGATTTCCAATTCGCCGGTGGAATGATCGATGATGGCGAGCTTGGCGATCGTTGTTAATTTACCCGGCTCCGCCATTTGAGCAAGGCTATCAAAAAGGCTGGTTATTTCAGAATCCATTTAAAATCACCTCCGGCAAAGCCACACGCAAGCCATTGGGCACCGCGCCCGTTGCTCCGCAGCATGACACTATCTTGACTTGGCGGGTTGTGTCAAGACCCGAACGATGATCATTCAATTCCGATGATCAATGAAGCGCCTTATCCGCAGCGGGGTTATTTTTCCCGGACAGCTCGCATGGCTTGTTCCGCCAGTGCAATCGTATTTTCAATGTCTTTTTCCGTGTGGGCGGCGCTGACAAACCAGGCTTCAAACTGGGAGGGTGGAATTAATACGCCGCCATCCAGAAGTACCTGGAAGAATTTTGCAAATGCCGTCTGATCACAGGTCAGCGCGTCGGCGTAATTTTGGACTCGTGTGCCGCCGGGTGAGAAAAATGGCGTGATCATGCTGCCGCACCGTTGCACCGATACCGGGCAGGAGGTGGCCATGGAGCTTTGTCGCAGGCCGTCTTCCAGCAGCTTGCCTGATACTTCAAGACGTTGATATATGTCGGCATCTTGTAGAAGCCGCAACGTGGTGATCCCCGCCTGCATGGCCAATGGATTTCCCGAAAGGGTTCCAGCCTGATACACCGGCCCGGCCGGGGATACCCGATTCATAATATCCCGCCGCCCGCCATACGCACCCACCGGCAATCCACCGCCGATGATTTTCCCCAGACAGGTTAAATCCGGCGTCACCCCCAACAACCCCTGGGCACCCGAAAGATGCACGCGAAAACCCGTCATAACCTCATCAAAAATCAACAGCGCACCCGCCGCGTCGCACAGTTTCCGTAACGCTTCCAGATAACCGGCTTGCGGTAGCACCACGCCAATATTACCCATGATCGGTTCGGTAATGACCGCAGCAATCTGTGGGCCGAATTTTGTGAAAACCGCCTGTGCCGCCGGCAGATCATTAAAAGCGATGACCAGCGTATTGGCGGTGACGCTTTCCGGAATGCCTGGACTGCTGGGGTGGCCATGCGTGGTAGCACCGCTGCCGGCCTGAACTAGCAGCGAATCAACATGGCCATGATATCCGCCGGCCATTTTGACAATCAGGGGGCGTCCGGTAAATCCTCTCGCCAGCCGCAGAGCGCTCATCACCGCTTCGGTGCCGCTATTGACAAAGCGAATCATTTCCACTGCGGGCATGGCGTTACGGATCATGGCTGCAAGTTCGATTTCCGAGGCAGTGCAGCATCCGAAGGTGCTGCCGTGGCTGATCTGCCGGGCCACTGCCGCCTGCACAGCCGGATGGGCATGCCCCAGAATCAGTGGGCCGTAACTCATGACGTAATCAACGTAGGAGTTACCATCCACATCCATAATTACCGGGCCTTCCCCGGATTTAATAAACAATGCATCGCGCCCCACGCTCTTAAATGATCGCACGGGCGAGGAGACGCCTCCGGGCATCAGATCCCGCGCTTTGGCAGAAAGCGCCTCCGATTTGGCATAACGATTCACAGGCAGCGTTTTTTTCTTCATAGAGAGAGTGTAACACGCAGCAAAAGGAATTGCAGGTTAGCGGAGTTGATTCAAAATACGGCATTTGCAATTTTCTCTTTTACGTTGTATGTTTGTTGCTTAACAAACATACGTAAAGGATGTAGTGCGATGAAGTTGTCTGTTTCTGATGTTAAAAATGAGGCCTCGGATACAACGGTTTCCTCCGCTACACTTGCGGAGCTAGGCCGGCGGATTCGACTGCAGCGCAAAAAAATGAATATGACGCTCGATGAGCTCGCGGCCGCCACAGGCATCAGCAAGCCTTACCTGTCCAATATTGAAACCGCGCGGCTCGTCGGGCCGCCCTCGAGTGAAAAACTGTCGCACATTGAGAAAGCTTTGACCATCGCCTCCGGCGAGCTGATCCGATTGGCGGATTGGTTACGCACGCCTGAAAGCATCCGGCAACTCATGCCTGAAAAGACCGATTCCGCATTGCCGCGCCTCAGCAGCGGCGCGGTGGATCTTGATGAATGGATGCGCCGCACCAGTCCGGCACCGGCCGATGAGAATTCCGGCACTCCAAAAGCCCTGATCCCCACGGATGTAGATTTCCGATTCCCAGCCCTCATTCATGTGCCGCTAATTAATCGCGTTGCGGCGGGAACGCCGACGGAATTTACGGATTTGGATTACCCCGCGGGCATTGCGGATGAGTATGTTCCGGCTCCGCCGCCACCCGACGCCCCAGCGGAGCATAGTCCGCAAGGCGCGAATCCTTACGCCGGCATGTTTGCCTTACGGGTAGAGGGAGATTCCATGTCGCCGCAGTATTTGCCGGGAGATATTATTGTGCTCTCGAGTGCAGATACGCCATCGGATGGGGATGATTGTTTGGTTCGTCTGGATGAGCAGGACAACTTCGCCACCACTTTCAAACGCATTTATTTTGTCGACGGCCAGGGAAATCCCAAGAGCGATTCCGGCCATGTGCAGCTTTGCCCGTTGAATCCGCGTTATGCCAAGCGCATTGTCGCGCGCGAACATATTACCAGCTTGTATCCCGCGATTTGGAAAATTACACCCACGCCCCGCCGCAGTCCCGCGGAAGATAACTCCGCATCTGGTGCCGGAATAAAGCCGGCAAAAGCCCCATCGGGCAAACACCATAAACGCCGCTCGGCAATGCCGGACACCCCGACTTCAAGCGGCCATCATCTGCCACCGACGGCCCCCGCGAACGGGCCTGAGCCCGCAAGCAGTTATATTCAGTCCGCCACGCAAGGCTTTCAAATTGAGACCGATTGACTCACCGGAGTAGTGTTAAGCCATTTCCGCCAGATACCGCACAATTTGGTCCGGTTGCATATTAGCAACATCCAATGCGATGTCCGCGGCGGCGGCATAAAGCGGGGCACGTATCCGCAAGAGTCGTAAAATTTCCTCCAAGCCCCCGGCGCTGGTGAGATTCGGCCGATTGGCGGCGGTGAGCGTGTCGGTACGGATTCGTTCCCATAACACTTCCGCCGGCGCTTGCAGCCAGACAATTCGCCCGTTGGCCTGCAGTTTTTCGACATTCGATTTTCGCAACACCACTCCCCCACCTGCCGCTATGACGGCATCATGATTCTCCGCCAAGTCATCAATGACCGCCGACTCCAAGTCACGAAATAACTCCTCGCCCCCCTGCTGAAATATTTCGCGAATTGTCTTGCCCGCCCGTTGTATAATCAACTCATCAGTATCCACAAAATTCATCCCCATGCGGCCTGCCAGTTGTTTGCCGATGGTGGATTTCCCCACGCCCCGATAACCGATAAGAACAATATTCATAATCTCTATCGCACCACACCAATGGTCAAAAGAATATTGGCATAGATTCGACTTTCCCCCGTGGCAATGGCCAGACACACATCCGGCGTGGAGGCGGCATCATAAAAGGCGAAGCGTTCAACTTTTTTCAGCTTATTGCCGGCCGCCCATTGGTCTAACAGCGCCTGATATTCAGCAAATATGGGCGGGTCCTGGGTGAGTTTATACGGCCCGGTTTTGTTCGGAGCCATGACCACGGCGGCCTCCACCGGAATGCTTTGCAAAATCAGATTCAGCACATCGGTCGCTTTGAGCAAATCAGCGGCCAGATTCAAGTTCACCACTTCCGCATTGGGGCCGCGACGCGTCCAGACGGGATAATTCCCATCGGCGATCAGCACCTTGCTGCTATGACCACCCCGGCCCAGGGCAGAAAGAATCTGCGGGTGCAACAGAGGCGTTTTAAGCATAAGACTACTCCCTGAAAAATCTACGATTTATTTCTTTTTTCATGCGGGATAAATTCACGCAGTTGGGAGGATCTGGCAACCAGTTCACGGCCCGCCGTTAAAGAATCCAGTTGCCCGCAGGCCATGGCCTGAACCATGATATTGCCCAGAGCGGTGGCTTCCACCGGCCCGGCGAGAACATGCAGGCCCGTGGCGTCGGCGGCCAGTTGATTCAGCAATTCATTTTGCGATCCGCCGCCAACAATATGCAGGTGGGTGTACGTTTTCCCCGTTACTTTTTCAATCGTATCCCGGACGCGGGCATAAGTAGCGGCCAGTGATTCAAGAATTACCCGGGTAAATTCTCCCGGCGTTTCAGGAACTTTCTGGCCCATTCGGCGGCACTGGGCCATAATTTTCAGCGGCATATCTCCTGGGGCCAGCAAGTGCGGATCATCAAGGTCCAAGTGTGCGCCGCGCGGCGGCACCTCATGTGCCAATTGCACCAGCGTACGGTAATCAAAATCTTTGCCCTCACGCGCCCAGTCGCGGCGGCATTCCTGCAAAAGCCAGAGGCCGGCGATGTTTTTTAGCAGGCGGATTTTTCCGCCCACGCCCCCTTCATTGGTAAGATTAAAATTCATGGCATCCGGGGTTAAAATAGGTTGATCTATTTCCGCCCCCAGCAGACTCCAGGTACCACTGGATAAAAACAGCCAGTTTTCCGTACCAGCCGGCACCGCCGCCACCGCACTTGCCGTGTCATGGGATCCCACCGCCAAAACCGGTATGCCATGTGCCTTCGTCGCCTCGGCTGCCGAACCCGCCACATGCCCCAGTAAAGTTCCCGGCATCACCAGGCCCGGCAAGATCGGCGGATGAACGGGTATGCACGCGAGAATCTCGCGGGAATATTCGCGTCTCTGAGCGTCGAGCATCTGGGATGTGCTGGCGATGGTATATTCATTGGCAATACGCCCACAAAGCCAGTACGTCAGCAGATCGGGAATATAAAGTAAATGCCGCGCCCGATCTAAATGGTCGGGACGATTCTCCGCCAGAGCACAAAGTTGAAACAGCGTGTTGAAGTTCATGGTTTGTATACCGCTGATGGCATACGCCCGTTCCCACGCCATCCGGGAGAAAAACTTTTCCGGCATACCCTCCGTGCGGCTGTCGCGGTAATGAATAGGATTCGCCAGCAATTCGCCATTGTTATCCAGCAGACCGAAATCCACGCCCCACGTATCCACCCCGATACCGGAAATAGTTTTTCCCGCGGAAGCCGCCTCGGCAACAGCCCGGCCTATGCCTGTCTGAATTTCCCCCCATAACCGGAGAATATCCCAGTGAAGAACATTTCCTACCCGCACCGGCCCGTTGGGAAAGCGGTGCATCTCCGTTAAGGCAATCCCTGCCTTACTGACTGCTGCAAGCATCACGCGGCCCGACTCAGCTCCCAAATCCACTGCAATATACTGCTGATCCTGCATAACGATTCGTCTCCGAATGACCGCCTGGTTTTCTCGGATGGGCATGATAACGTGAAGGACTGAATCGGGCGAGTTATCCCTGTCAGTGGGCGTGGCAATAGATCCGGGCAGGCGGGGTGCGTGACACTTTACGCAGGCAATGAAAATCGGGGTCCCGAGCACCGGATGATAATCCGGTGGTTGATCTTATGCCGCGAACCAACCACCGGGTTATCACCACGGTGCTTGATGCCACCGAAATCCGCTCGGTAGAGCTATGATTCGATTGCGGACTGCGGGCCTTAACCGACGCAGATGTATGGCACCAAATTCAAACATTGAAAGTACCGGGAAAGCCCTGGCGCGAACGTCCCGATTGGTCCGGACTCGTCGAGCAACAGGCCTTGTTTCACCGGCGGAGGAAGTAACTGTCAACGGCCGGCCAGTGACACATTGCGGCCAATGGCGTCGGCTTCAAAAAGATGGCATTTATCCATGGCCACAAAAAAGCTACCCGGAGATTGCGGACGGATTCCCGCGAGATGATGGGCGTCGGTCCGGCAGACCATTTGCCGCTGATTGGCCATGGTAAAGTAAACATCCACTTTGTCCCCCAGCGGTTCAATGACACTGATGGTTCCGCGGATGCAATTATTCTCCCCGGCAAACCGCCCCTCCTTGCACAGTGACATCGACTCCGGCCGCACGCCGAGAATCAGCGGACCAGCGGCACTTTGACCGAGATTTGCCGTCAATTTTTCCGGCAGGGTTAAACGTTGATCGCCGAACACAAACTCCCGAGTGTTTTCCAGCGTGCCGGCAAAAAAGTTCATCGGCGGCGTGCCGACAAATGAGGCCACAAACCGGTTTACCGGATGTTCATAGACCTCCAGGGGCGGAGCGCACTGCTGGATCAAGCCATCTTTCATGACCACAATACGATCGCCAAGCGTCATGGCCTCTTCCTGATCGTGCGTTACATAAATGGTAGTCGTTTGCAACCGCAGGTGGAGCTTTTTAATTTCCGAGCGCGTTTCCACACGCAGTTTGGCATCAAGGTTCGACAGCGGCTCATCAAAGAGAAACGCTTTAGGATCGCGCACAATCGCCCGCCCGACCGCCACGCGCTGCCGCTGCCCGCCGGACAGGGCTTTGGGCTTGCGCTGCAGATAATCCGTCAGACCGAGAATGGCGGCCGCTTCACGCACGCGCTGGTCGATAAGCTGTTTGGTTAACCCCAGTTCACGCCGCCGCAGTTGGAGGGAAAATGCCATATTTTTATAAACGCTCATGTGCGGGTAAAGCGCATAGTTCTGAAAAACCATGGCAATATCACGATCCTTGGGGGCGACATTATTCACCACACGGCCATCAATACTCAGCGTGCCTTCGGAAATCTCTTCCAAACCCGCCACCATGCGCAGCGTGGTTGTTTTACCACAACCCGACGGCCCCACGAGCACGACAAACTCCCGATCCTTTATCGTGAGATTAATGCTGTTGACGGCGCGCACGCCGCCGGGATAGATTTTAGAAACCTGCTTAAGTTCAACGGTCGCCATTGATGAACATTTTCCTCCAATGACACAAAACCTGTCCGAACGACATTGGTTAGGAGTTCTACGTGGCCAATAGAACCGCCCATTCAGGGTATCATCGGGAAAAACCGCCATAAGTTCAATGGCGC